>CBDTYO010000282.1:0-5668 GCA_965364615.1 uncultured Bacteroidia bacterium | reverse complement strand
AGGAATGATCACATTGATGATCAGGGTAGCCACTGACCGCTGGCCCATTTGTTTGGGTAAGGGGGAAGAACATTTCCCGAAAAGATAATGGCTATCCCAGTATTCGCTGGCACCGGCTCGCAGCAATAGTTCCATCTCGGTCAGAGAAGCTGCCGACAGCAGGGTGTCCAGCAGGGGAATTCTCTGATGAAGGGTAAAGGCGAACTGTGAAATTCTCAGGGTGGGGAAGGAGGCAGGTCTCAGTCTTAAGAACTTCCAAAGATGTTGGGACACAGGATCCCCGGGGAGGTCCTGCCTTAAATTCACATATCGTTCCCAGAGCGAAGCAGGGTAATGCCCCCTGGTCCTGCCCGGGTAAAGAAGTCCTGAATGCCCGAAAAGAAGGGCTTCCAGATCGGTGAGATTGTGCCTGATGTTTATCAGTTTAGAAAAGGGAATGCTTTTTGCCAACATCTCAAAGGGAAGGCTGTTTAATGGGAGACCAAATCCTGAAGCCAGGGCCAGGTAGAAAGCTTCCTCCCTGTTCCTGCGTAAGGGGGAGTGGAATCCCAGCATGCGCATTCTTTTTTGAAACATTCGCTGGGCCACCAGGAGCTCAAGGATATTTTTCAGCCTGCCGGGCGGCAATTCCATGAGGTAGCCTCCACAGGGGAGCCTGTCTTCATTTTCCCTCAGTGTTTGATAGCGTTGAACCAGGGAGGATGGATAATCCGGGACCAGCGTGTGGATCCTTCTACCCAGGCTGTTGTAAATGTCCGAATCATACACACCCACCACATGCAGTACCACATTGTTATAAGCCGGATCCATATGATGGCCATGCCTGTACCAGTCAGATGCACGTAGGTGCACTTCCACATTGCCAGCCCATATGAGATCCCCCAGCCTGATCCTGGCGTTGAAGAAATCCGGGCCAGCATGGAAGTTTTGATCACCTGGATTCAGCACCCTGAGCTCCTGACCGCATGTGGTGTGCAGGCGGTTCCCCCGGTAAAGTTTTTGCTTCCATATGAATTGAATGAAATCCTCGCCGGTCATCACTGTTTTATGCGATGAGCCGGCTATTTTCGGTCATTAAGGGCCGGGGGAGTGCAGTGGCTAGAAGGAATATGCCAGTCCTATGGTAAGTTCCACGGTGCGAATCAGGAATTCGGCATCCAAAGGAGGTACATCCTCGGCCACACCCTGAAACAAATCAAAGTTGTAGGTATTTTTTGATGTGGCCTGGAAGTAGTCGGCGGCTAGCTTCAGCGCCAGGTTTGAATTGAGTTTATAGCGGATGCCCCCTCCGGCCATGAATCCGAAAGATGCACTGTTGTGGCTGGTGCGGGTATAAATACTATTACTGTCATAATTGATCCTTAATTCCTGGTCCGGAGGCCTGATGAAACTGATGCCTGCCAGTCCCCTGAAATCAAAATACAGTTTCTGAGAGGCCCTGATGGAGAAATGGGGTCCCATAAAAAGATTGATGTAGTTCCAGAAGCCAGATCCATAGATGATTTGAGCATCCTCCGGGATATCAATGGTGCCTGATGCATTCTCCTCTATGTAGCTGACCAGGTCATTGATCAGTGAATCGCGTTTGGCATAGTTGGATCCAAAGGAAAAAGAAGCTCCGATCCCGAAATAGGAAACAGGAAAGTATCCCGCATCGAACTTGATGGCTCCCCCATTGCTGGCATAGCCATGGGCGGAAAGATCCCCGGTGGAAGCATAGTCCCCCTGGGGCAGGACCGCTCCGAATGAGATACTTGCAAAATTCTGCTGCGCCATGGCCGGCAAGCTTGCCAGCGCCGAAAGCATGCACATGATAAATATGGTCTTTCTCATCTTCTCCTTTTTAAGGCTACATCCTCCTTCATAACGTAATAGCCAGGTCTAAAAATATATAAATTCTATCTTTTTCTTTTAAAAGGCATGGTCATGCAGCGCACACCCCCTCCGCCACGCGAAAGTTCGGCCCCTTCTATGGTCAGCACATATTTTTTGATGGAAGACAGGTCCACTTTGCCATCCAGCACATCCTTCGATTTAATGATCTCGTAGCCAGACTGATGCAGGTTCTCCAGGGTGTGTACATTCCTGTTATAACCAATGATCTTGCCCGGACCCAGGGCAAAAAAATTGGCCCCGCTGTGCCACTGTTCCCTTTCCTGGGTCATCCCATCCTTCTCACCTCCGCAGAAAGACGGTTTGAGGTCCATCCCCAGCGCACCCAGGGCACTGACCAGGTTGTCCACATTGCGGATGGAAACAACCTTTCCATGGTCCAGGTCCATCTGTATGGTCTGGTATTTATTGGATTTGAGGATCAGCGGTTCATACACCATGCAGGAATCCCGGTCAAGCAGGGTAAAGGTCATATCCAGATGGATGAATGATTCCGGGGAGGAGGGAAGCTCCTGCACAAGGATATGGTGTTTTTCCCTTCTGGCGGCCAGCATGTTGACCAGGAAATCGATGCCTTTGGCTGATGTGCGGTTTGACAGGCCCACCAGGGTAATGTTTTCTGCGGCAATCAGCAGGTCCCCGCCCTCAAAGCTGATTTCTGACCCCGATGCCCTTTCTTCATCGGGGTGCATGGTTTGTACCCTGAACCGGGGGTGGTAGTCAAAGATGGCCTGCATGATCATGGCTTCCCTGTCTCTCACCTTGTTGGCCATTTTGGCAATCAGTACCCTGTCGCCCAGGGCCACCGAGGCATCACGGGTAAAAAAAAAGTTGTGGAGGGGCCGCAGTGAGTAATGCTCGTCGCTCAGATATCCGGAAAGTGTATTGCGTTCCAGGGGCACGCCCTGAACCAGCTGTTTGGCCAGCTGGGTTTCATTCAGTTCCAGCAGTTGTCCGATAAGCTTGGGCTGACCCTCATTATAACAGGCCTTTTTGATTATTTTTTCCTTGATTTCATCAGAACGGAGCACATCTTTCAACAGGTCCATGACCCGGAAAGTGGGAACCATTTTTTGCAGCAGGCACTCCAGCTGATTGTATTCCCTTCTTGCCACGGACAGATTCAGGATATCGCTGTAGAGGGCACGCTCTGCGTTTTTGGGTGTCATGTTTTCCACCTCCGGACCCGGTGGGTGGAGAATGACCCCTTCAAGGTCTCCAGTTTCGGAATATACCTGTACGGCCGACATCCCACAAAGGTAATAATAGATTTCAGAGAAGTTGATTATACGGATTCTCTAGCCCGAAAATCCGTTCCGCTTGTGGCTGCCGTCACAAAAGGGCTTGTTGGAAGAGCCTCCGCACCTGCAGAGGAAAATGGGACCATTTTGCTTTGCTGCGCTTTTTCCAGGGATCTTAATTTCAAAGGGCCCGCTGATTTCCAGGGGGCCACCGGGATGTACTTTGAAAACTGTATGCTCTTTTTCCATGGCCCTGATCTTAACTTGAAAAACCAATTTTCCTGTGAGTTCCGTCACAATAGGGCATGCTGCGAGAGGAGCCACATCTGCAAAAGGAGGTCATGATGGTGGGTTTGAGCTCCTGCTGGTCCGCTCCGATCACCGAATAGCTGCCTTCCACCACGATGGGGCCGTCCTTCATGACCCTGACTTTGGCCACCGGGGATGTCCCGGCGAGGGTCCGCGGGTTCTCCTCCTCCTGGCCTCCCTGCCACTGCTTTTCAAGTTCCTCGGGCGTCAGGTCCTTGTTGTATTTCCAGATCAGGGCCTGGGTGGGACATTTATTGACCACCTCAATGATTCGACGTGTGGGAGCCCCATCCATATTTATCCAGGGTCTTCTTCCCGGATTAAATACTTCGATCAGCTCCCTGAAACACGTGGTGGCGTGAATGCATTTGGAGGGTATCCAAAAAACGGTGACCTCACCGTTTGAATATTGCCTGTTTCGCGGGTCTGACATCTTCTTGTTAATAATGACGATTCAGCATTAAAAAACAAACTCAACTTAGGAATGTTCACACGAAGTTTATGTTGTCCAAAGGTTAAGAAAACATTAAGAAGCCAGCGATCGGGGAAGCCTCCCGCAGTGATGCAGCATGAAGTTAGTGGCGAAGGGTGGCGTGCAAATACCAGGTAATCATGATCCTGCGCTCCAGTCCGGGAGAATTCCCCCTGGACAACTGCGGTTAAGGGAATGTTAAGCAGCAAGGGAGAATTAATATTTACCTAACATTTAAGAAATGATTTAGTTAAAGTGTCCCGGTTACTTTGTGGTAGAGATTGTCACATCAAGTTTAAAACGAAGTTTGAATGAGAAAAATCGCTACCCTGCTTACGATGCTGATTTTTGGCACCATCTTAATGGCTCAACCCTCGCCTGTTACCTCCCTGATGGCATTCGACGGGGTGAATGGGACTTATGATCAACCCGATGGAGGTCCCGATGGAGATCCCGATGGAGATCCTGTTGCAGCCACCGGGATCATTCGCGGCAAGATTCTGGATGCCAGTACAGGGGAAGCCCTGATCGGGGCCAATGTTTTTCTCACAGGAACCACCAATGGAACGATCTCCGACCTGGATGGCAACTTCACCCTGCCCAACGTAAGTCCGGGGATCGTGAGTGTGACAGCTTCCTATGTTTCGTATGAAACGCAGGTGTTTGATGCGGTGGAGGTGGAGCCCGGAAAGGTTGCCATCGTGAATGCCAACCTCAAGCTTTCCTCCCAGGCCATTGACGAAGTGGTAGTGGTGGCCAGAAAGCGCGGACAGACAGAAGCAGCCGTGTTGGTCATGAAGAAAAAAATGCCCACTGTGCTGGATGGCATCTCATCCCAGCAGATCTCCCGCCTGGGTGATAATGATGCTGCATCAGCCCTGAAACGCGTGACAGGCGTTTCTGTGGAAGGGGGCAAATATGTGTATGTCAGGGGACTAAGCGACCGTTACAGCACCACAACCTTGAATGGAGCACAGATCCCCGGACTGGATCCTGAGAAGAACACCGTTCAGATGGACCTTTTTCCTTCCAATATCATTGAGAACCTGATGGTGTACAAGACTTTTTCGCCCGATCTGCCAGGCAATGCCACAGGCGGACTGGTGAACATTGTCACCAAGGACTTTCCTGAGCAATTCACCCTGCAGTTTTCGGCCAAACTGGGGTACAATCCCCAGGCCAACCTGAGGGACGATTTCTTGTCCTATGAAGGGGGTTCAACAGATATGCTGGGCATGGATGACGGCACCAGGGCCATCCCCGGGGAAGTCATGGAACTGACCGACAATGGCCAATTGCCCTTTATCTATACCGGTGAAGACGAAAAACTGGGAGCCATCAGCCGGGGATTCAACAAAGCCATGGATAATACCTATGCTAGTTCCTTTCTGGATCAGTCTTATTCATTTTCATTGGGAAACAGGTTTTCCCTGTTTGGCAGGGACCTGGGCTTCAACCTTTCTGCCAATTATTCAAGGGATTTTGAAATGTACACCGGTGGCAGGGATGAAAAGTATACCGTCACCACCCCGGATCTTCCAGCCGCCAAAAGGCTGGTGGAGGACAACCTGGGAACTGAGAATGTGATATGGTCGGGACTGGCCAATTTATCCTATAAATTGAGCAACAACCACAAGGTGGGTTTTACTTTCATGAGGAACCAGAGTGGAGTGAAGAGTTCAAGATACAACATCGGGGTAGCTGCCGATCCCGATGCTGACACCGTGGTTCGAGATGCCGAACGCGAACGATC
>CBDTYO010000281.1:0-5672 GCA_965364615.1 uncultured Bacteroidia bacterium | reverse complement strand
GACCTCCGCGGCCGCCTCGTCACCGAGGGCATAGGACCGGAAACAATTGAAATGATCGGAAAGGCTTTGGCGGTAATTGTATTTCATAATTCCCTGGTGGGCCAGCCCCACCTTCTTTTTGTTCAGCAAATACCCGAGGTCACAGATATGGGCCATATACTGACCCACCAGTTGATCCACCAGGCAGCCTTCACCCAGCTGGTAGTCCGGATTGCCATAATCGTCGGCTCCCATGCCGATCAGGTGTTCTTTGGGAATCGTGCTTTTCTCAGGGATTACAATCTGGTGGTAATAGTATTCCCCGTTAAACAGGTTTTCATCTACCCACTGGCTGCCCTCCCTGAAAAGCCTGCCACATTTCAGTACCGTTTCCTGCTCCTACATATGCAGGGCCATTTCTTCCATGGCCCTCAGGGCCCCCAGGTACCAGATATTCATCTGGGGATTTGGACCGTAATACTCCACATCCATGGTGTTGTGTTGCACCCCCTCCATGACCCCGTCCTGGTTTCCATCCCAGCCTCCCTCGATCCAGGCATAGGCCAGGGCCTTTTTCGCCTGCGGGTACAGGGGAGCGAAAAAATCATCGTTCCCCGAAAGCTGCCAATCCCGGTAGAATTTCATGATCGTCCCCATCTGTCCGTCGGCTGCAGCTTTGGAGAATTGTGGGATTCTTTCCAGGGGCAGATTGACCCTGAAACTCATGAGCCCGTCGTCCCGGGTGGCAAAGGCGAATTCTATTTTGCGCCGTGTTTTTGCCAGGTCTCCAAACAGATATCCAGTGGCTGATTCGTAGTTCCACACGTGGGTGCATGACCCATAACAACATCCGCTTTTATCATTGCATCCTTCCCAGGCATACAAGGCACCGTCGGTCAGGCGAAAACAGGTTTGGGTCCTCAGTGTGCTGATGTTGAACAGGGCAGCTTCCTTGACCACCTCGGGAAGGTCGCTGCTGCAGAAAGCCTGGACAAACTCCCTGGTTTTCTTCTCCAGCCTGTCCAGTTCAGGCACTGTCCGGGAGGCCACATCCCAGGCCCCTTCGTACTTGCTGCTGTAGTAATTCTCGAGCACTTCGCTGGACCAGGCCCTCCGGTTGGGGAAGTACCAGGTGATCAGGAAACGTATGGTCTTTGTCTCCCGGGCCTTCAGCCTGGACTTTACGGAGAGGGAGGCCATGGGTTTTCTTCCCTGTTCATCCATCCTGTTTTCCAGTTCACCATCCGCAGACAGATCGTCCCAGAAATCGAGGATGGAAGATCCCCATTCCTGAGGCTGCCATGCAGTGCGGTAGCTGATCCCCTCAGTGGCTGTGGTGACCAGCGCCATCTCGCCCCACTGCTCCAGGGTGCGGTCCACTCCCTGAGAGCTGAAGAAGATCCCGTTGAACCCATCGCCGGTCCTGTAGCCATTGAGGTTCTGTTTCGCCTGGTCGTCGCTTCCATTGTCACCAATGAAGTTCTGCATGGAGCCACATACGCCGAAAACCAGCTCCTGATCCGAGGTATTGGTGATTTCGAAATCGAGCACTGCCATGGGAATGCTGCTGCTATTCACATCTCCCGGGATGAGCGGATTGAAGGCTTTGATCTTTACCTGCAGGGGCAACCGGGGAGTACTCAGGTTCACCTGACCAAAGGGATAGGCCGCATCAAAGCTTACATGTTCAAATCTCGGCAGTCCGTGATTGGTGGCCACGGCTCCACTGCTTCCTTCATACAGGTAGAACGGAACCGGTCCCTCCAGCAGGCGGAGATCCTTTTGTCCCCCCAGTTCCGTATATAGCGTGAAGAAGGGAGAATGCCCCCTTCCCGGTCCTGGATTGAACCCCTTGGAAGGCCGGTCCATGATCTCCCAGTCCAGGAGATTGCCCCTTCCTCCCAGTGACACCGTTCCTGTACCAATCCCCCCTATGGGAAGGGCTATTCTGTAAGTGTGTTCCTGGTCGTAGTGCTTCAGAACAGGCCAGTCCTGGTTGAAAGCCTCCGGCACTGCCGTTGCCAAAATAATGACAGTCAATACAATGAAGTTTTTTCGCATGGGTTTTAGTATATTGATGGTGTTTCTTACTCGGTCATATACACCTTCTGTGACACGCAGGTGTGGAAAGAAGCATACCCCATTCATCGTTTTCCCGGACGCCGAAAACAATTCCTCTTGCCAGCCCAGGCAACCGGACCATTAAAGGTATGCATTCTGAAGCATTTCCGGGACATAAAAACCAGGATAGATCTTCCATAAATGGGTTTTACCCCCTTGATCCTAAGGATATTTTGGCGATATTCACAGCCAGATTCAGGCTGGATAGTGTGGATCATGAAAACGCCGTAAAAAAGGAGGATACATGTTCGTCATCGCAGTTTCATTCATTGTAGCAGCTTTCATCTTCTATACCACGGGGGTATGGGCCGAACGCATAAAAAAAAGGCTGCTGACCTGGCATGCCGTGGTCTTTTGGCTGGGATTCGCATGTGATACCATAGGGACAGGGGCCATGGGAAAAATGGCCGGTTCCATCATCCAATTCAATCTGCATGGACTGACCGGCCTGCTGGCCATTCTCCTGATGCTTTTTCATGCCATATGGGCCACCATCGTCCTGGTCAGAAAAAACGAAAGACTGATAGTGCAGTTCCACAAATTCAGCCTGGTGGTCTGGTTGATCTGGCTCATCCCCATGCTTTCAGGCATGTTGTTGGGCTCAGATGTTTGATGCTGTTTCAAACCCGAAATCCATGAAAGAAGATCTGAAGCAAAACAAGGCCCATGCCATTGCCTTCTATAAAATGGCCTATGAAGGAAATCCGCGGAAAGCCGTGGAACTGTATGTGGGAGATGAGTACATCCAACACAATCCCCTGGTGGGGGATGGCAAAGAAGCATTTATAACCTATTTCGAAAGAATGCAGGCAGAGTATCCCGGAAAATCCATTGAATTTGTCCGCACCGTGGCCGAAGGCCATCTGGTGGCCCTGCATACCCACCAGGTATGGCCGGGAAATGATGAATACGTGACCATGGATTTTTTCAGGTTTGACGATGCCGGGAAAATTGTGGAACACTGGGACTCCGTGCAACAGATCCCGGAAAGCTCAGCCAACGGCAATCCCATGTACTAGGCCCACTAAAATGATGTCTTGTGGCAATTCGGCCCTGGCCAAAAGGCCTTCTTACAGATAACTGACGGAGGACATGAGGAAGAAAAATCCTCACGAGCAGCAAGCCTTACGACAGGATCGTGTTTCTGACCCCCTGGCGACTGTTTCCGAAAATCCTGACATCAATGTTTGTCCGATAGCAGGAGTTCTTCTGCTTCCACCGACCACAATCCACCATGGCGGTCGCAGATATCTGCCAGCTCCCTGAAGAGAACATCCTCCCTGCCCAGTTTACGGAAGTCAGAAATGGCCGTCAGAGGCATGTTCAGGTGATTGTATATCAACTTCTTACCCCCCGGAATACCAGGCAGGTTCAGGGTGGCCTCCGGCACTGCATCCAGTCCCCCGATGTGGGTGATCAGGCCTGAAGGATCGAGCCCCTTTTCCATCAGATGGAGGGATTCCCTGATGTCGTCGGTGTTGCCCCCGCTGGTGCCCACAATATGGGTAAAGGCATAGTGTACGTTGTAAAAATTCAGCCTGGCACTGAATCCGGGATCGGCCGGGCCCGCAAAGAAATTCAGGCAACCATCAAAGGCCAGCAACTGATCGGCCTGCTCAATCACCTGGCTCACCGGAGCAAATACAAAAACATCGTTGTATCCCTCTCCCCCATTCATGGCTTTCATATGGGCCACAGGATCGTCCAACTCACCCGTATTTACGTAGTGTAGTTCCACCCCCCTTTCCCGGGCATACTCAGCAGGGTATAGGTGGGCAGCCCGGTCGAGCCGGTCCTGGTCAATATCGGTCACCACCAGCAACGATGGCTTATGTCCCTCGCGGTTCAGGACGTAAGAGATGGCCGCCAGTCCCATGGGTCCCACCCCCGCCAGAATGGCCATCTTTCCCCCATCCACGATCTCCATATCGTGTATGTAAGTTCCGGGCTTAATATGGTAATTGGCATGCATGGCCCCGATCACGCAGGAATAGGGTTCAGCCATGGAGGCCGGATAGAACCCCGGGCCTTTGTATACCAGCAGGCAACCCATTTCCATCACTTCCCTGGGAATGATCACATAGGTGGCATTGCCTCCCAGGTACTGATAGGAATAGCCCGGAGCCCCGAGAATACCCACCGGTCCGTCCGGATAATTCAGGGCCGGCTGAATGGCAAATTTATCGCCCGGTTGAAACTGGTCTGCCCACCTGCTTCCCACTTCCAGGATCTCCCCTGCAAATTCATGGCCGATCATCACTGGCTGCTCAGCTACATGATCAGGGATCCGCTTGTGATCGCTTCCCTGGATGGCAGCTTTGTAGGAGGACATGCACAAACTGTCGCTGACCACCTTGGCCAGGATCTCATCTTCTTTTATGGGGGGTAATTCAAATTCTTCCACCCGCAAATCCTTTTTACCATATAATCTTACTGCCCTGGTTTTCATCGTGTTTGATTAGCTTATTAGATTCAGGATTTCGGAAGGCGTATGGGCCAGTGTTCCCATGCCTTCCAGGGGTGTACTGACCAGTCTGCCATAGCCCCAGCTCACGCCCAGGGGGATCATGCCCGCAGCTTGGGCGGTGAGGATATCGTTGTCGGAATCTCCCACGAAGAGCATCTTGCCCGGATCCACTCCCATGTGCCCGGCAATCTCGAAAGCAGCAGCCGGATCGGGTTTCCGGGGAACTTCCTCTCGCTGGCCCAGTACCGGATCGAAGGGCCAGGCTGAAAGATAGTAGGCACAGACTTCTTGGGTAAGGAGGTGGGGCTTGTTGGAAAGCACCGAAATCTTGATTCCGCGGTCCACCAGTTCATCCAGCACCTCGGGAACCCCGTCATAAACCCGGCTCCTGTCGTGCAGATTATCAGCATAGATCTCTTTGAATTCTGCCACATAGTTCATGAGCTGCTCCTTCCCGACAGGTTTCCCATGGGCCCGCTCTATGAACTTGACCGCCCCGCTCCCGATCCAGTTCAGATAATATTCAATGTCATGTTCCGGCAAGCCATGCCTGGCAAACAGGGCATTGGCCGCACCGGCAATATCTTCGATGGTATGCACCAGCGTTCCATCCAGGTCAAAAATTACTCCTTCAATATGCATGTAATTGCTTTAACTTAACATCAGCTGTCCGCCGGTGACCGGTATGGCCTGACCGGTTTCATACTCCTGGTCGATGACATATTTGATGGCTTTGACCACATCTTCTACCCTGCATCCCCGGCCGGCAGGCACCATCGATTCATAAAAACGCTTGACATCCCCGATTGTTTTGGCCCCGGGTACTTTGCCAGCCTTCAGGTACTGCACAAAAAGTCCGTTCTCCGGATCGGACCAGAGCGGTCCCTCGAAATAGTTACCCGGACAGATGGCATTCACCTTGATCCGCTCACCGATCAATTCCTTGGCAAAGGACTGGGTAAGCCCCACCCCGGCAAACTTGCTGCCGGCATAGGCGAAATTCTTTTTGCTCCCTTCCAGCCCCGACTTGGAGTTGATCTGGATGATATCGCCAAAATTCGTTGCTGAGTGACTGTTCTGAATTTTCATCACGGGAACCGCCGCT
>CBDTYO010000280.1:0-5680 GCA_965364615.1 uncultured Bacteroidia bacterium | reverse complement strand
CTGGCAGTGGATGTTGATACTTCCATAAAACCATATAGGCTGCTGCTTAATCTGCTGTTTTCAAGGGTCCCCTACATCGCTGAACGGTTCCGCAGCAAAGCGTTCAGCCAGGCACTCCTGTCACTTCTGCAGGAAGCATCCTTTGACATTGTCCAGTTGGAGGGGCCCTACCTGTTTTTCTGCCTTGAACAGGTCAGGAAAAAAAGCAAGGCCAGGATCTCCCTTCGTGCCCACAATGCAGAGCACCTGATCTGGAAAAGAATGGCCCTTCAGGCAAATTCTGCGCTCAAAAGATGGTATTTGAAGAACCTGGCCAACCGGCTCCGGGAATTTGAAACGGGTGTTTTCGACCGCGTGGATACCCTCATACCCATCAGTGAAAATGATGCATCCTGCTTCAGGGATCTGGGAACGAATACCCCCATGCTAACGTGCCCGGCAGGGAGCAACCTGGAGGGTTATCCGCTCACCGGCATTCCCTCCGTATCCAGCCTTTTCTTTATTGGGGCCCTGGACTGGTTGCCTAACCAGGAGGGATTATCCTGGTTTCTCGATCAGGTCTTTGAACCCCTGTTGGAAGAGCTTCCGGAGATCAGATTTCATGTGGCAGGAAGGAATGCACCCAGGCAATTCCGAAAAAAACTGCTTCACCCCCATATCACCTACCATGGGGAGGTGGACGATGCCCGTTTATTTATGCAGGCGCATGGGATCATGGTAGCCCCTTTATGGTCTGGAAGCGGCATCAGGATCAAGATCCTGGAAGCCATGGCACTGGGCAGGCCGGTGGTGACCACCGGTACGGGGATTGAGGGAATAGCTGCAGAACATTTGCGAACAGTCATGGTGGGGAATGACCCCGAAAGCTTTAAAAATTTGATTTTAAGACTAATGGAAAATCCCGGGGAGCGGGCCGGCATGGTGTCTGAAGCACGAAAACTGATCACACGGGAATTTGATAACTTTAAGCTTTCAAAGCGCTTAAGTCAGTTTTATACAACACAGGCATGATCACCCTCCAAATCATATTCTGGTTCTGCCTAAGCCTGATCGTTTATACCTACCTTTTGTTTCCAGCCATTCTCCGCATGCTTGCCCGGAACAAGCAGGAGGAAGGCAATAAATACTCCCCCACCCAATGGCCAGCCGTCTCCGTATTGGTAGCTGCATTCAATGAGGAAAAAGTCATTGAAGAGAAGATCAGATCCTTGCTGACAGGCCATTACCCTTTGGAACTACTGGAAATACACGTGGGATCGGATGCGTCCACCGATCGAACCAATCATATATTGCAGGACCTGCAGCGGGAACATCCAGCCCTTCACCTTTCCTTATTTACAGAAAGGCAGGGTAAACCCGGCATCATTAACCAACTGGCTGAAAAAGCCAGGGGAGAGATCCTGGTCATTACCGATGCCAATGTGATACTCCAGCCAGATACGCTGACCCAGCTAATCTCCGGCTTCAAGGAGGAGCAAATTGGACTGGTCGACTCCAGGTTGGTGAATCCCGGGATGAATGGCGGAGGGATTTCACGGCAGGAAAGCTTTTATATCAGCCGGGAGGTACGTATCAAGCATTACGAAAGCATGCTCTGGGGATCCATGATGGGCCCCTTCGGAGGTTGCTATGCGGTCAGGAAATCCCTGTACCAGCCTGTTCCCGAAACATTTCTGGTGGATGATTTCTTCATCAATATGTCCGTGCTGAAACAGGGCTATTACTGCATCAGCAGGCTCGAAGCCATTGTGTATGAGAAGGCTTCCAGTGATCCTGGCGAAGAGTTCCGCAGAAAAAAAAGAATTTCGGCAGGGAATTTTCAGAACCTCTCCATATTCTGGCCCCTGATCTTTCGAGCCAGGCGCGGAATCGGTTTCTGCTTTCTCTCACACAAGGTGATCCGGTGGATGGTCCCTTTCCTGGCATTGATCACCTTGGCTTCCAGCCTACTTCTGGGAACCAGCTACGGGCTTTACCTGGGCCTGGGCATGGTGCACCTTGCTCTCTTCCTTACTCCTGTTATTGATCACTTCCTGCGGATAATTAAAATTCAAAGCATACCTTTGCGGTTCATTTCGCATTTCATGCTGATGAACCTGGCCCTACTGGCCGGATTTTTCAGGTATTTGGGAGGAATAAAAAACAATGTCTGGCAACCAACAAGCAGAACCCAGGATCATGCTCAATTCCATTGAAGAAGCCCTGGAGGATATCAAGAACGGTAAGATCATTATTGTTGTTGATGATGAAGACAGAGAAAATGAAGGGGATTTCATCTGCGCGGCAGAACTGGTGACTCCTGAAACGGTTAATTTCATGGCCACGCAGGGCAGGGGACTGATCTGTGCAGCGCTTACGGAAGAGCGATGCACTGAATTGAACCTGCCCCTGATGGTGAGTCAAAACACCAGCCACCATTCCACGGCTTTTACTGTTTCCGTGGATCTCCTGGGACATGGCACCACCACTGGCATATCCGCCAGTGACCGCGCCAAAACCCTCCGTGCATTGGTGGACCCCATGACACGTCCTGACGATCTGGCCAGGCCAGGTCATATTTTTCCGCTGAAATCCAAAAAGAAGGGCGTCCTCAGGCGCGCCGGTCACACCGAGGCCGCAGTGGACCTGGCCGTGCTGGCAGGTTTGAGGCCGGGAGGTGTTCTGGTGGAGATCATGAACGAAGACGGAAGCATGGCCCGTCTGCCCGAATTAATGGACATGGCCAGGGAACTGGGCCTGAAAATCATCACCATCAGGGATTTGATTGCCTACAGATTAAATTCCGAAAGCATCATCCTGAAAGGCTCCGAAGTGCATCTTCCCACCGAATTTGGAGATTTCAAGCTGATTCCTTTCATTCAGAAATCCAATGGTCTTGAACATATTGCCCTGGTGAAAGGAGCATGGAAGCCCGATGACGACGTACTGGTCAGGGTGCATTCCTCGTGCATGACCGGGGATATTTTCGGCAGTTACCGGTGCGACTGCGGGGAACAGCTCCACGGAGCCATGCGTTTGGTGCAAAAAGAAGGACAGGGAGTAATTATTTACCTGAACCAGGAAGGAAGAGGTATAGGCCTGTACAACAAAATGAAAGCCTATAAGCTTCAGGAGGAGGGCCTCGACACGGTGGAAGCCAATGTGGAACTGGGATTTCAGGAGGATGAACGTGATTACGGCGTGGGCGCAGGGATGCTGCATTCCCTGGGGATCCGGAAAATGAGGCTGATCACCAACAATCCTGTCAAAAAAGCGGGATTGGAAGGCTATGGGATCAGCATTGTGGAGACCATTCCTCTGGAAGTTACCCCCAACAAGCACAACCAGTTCTATCTGCAGACCAAGCGGGACAAAATGGGTCATTTCCTGAACATCGCCCATTATAACCATCCACCACGTAATGAAGGCTGAATCGATTCGCATCGTCTACATGGGAAGTCCCGGTTTCGCCGTTGGTCCCCTGCAACAGCTCCTGGAGAATGGATTCCAGGTGGTGGGTGTTATCACTGCACCTGACAGACCGGCAGGCCGGGGGAAGCGGATCAGGCATTCCGCGGTCAAGGAGTTTCTGACCGAACACGCATACGAAATGCCGGTTCTGCAGCCCGAGAACCTGAAGGATCCTGCATTTGTGAAAGCCCTGGAAGACCTGAAGCCGGACCTGCAGGTGGTGGTGGCCTTCCGGATGCTTCCCAGGGCGGTGTGGAGCATTCCTTCCATGGGTACCATGAACCTCCACGCTTCGCTGCTTCCTCAGTATCGTGGGGCAGCGCCCATCAACCATGTTATCATCAACGGGGAAAGTGAAACAGGTGTCACCACTTTCCTCATTGATGATCAGATCGATACCGGTAACATTCTTCTCCGGGAAGAAACCACCATAGGGGAGCAGGAAACGGCCGGGGAACTTCACGACAGGTTGATGGACATCGGGGCCTCCCTGGTGCTTGAAACGGTTGGCCAGCTGGCCGCAGGCAAGGTGAAGGCCAAATCGCAGGATGCCTATATGGATCCGGACATCCCGCTGAAAAAAGCGCCGAAGATTTTCAAAGAGGATTGCAGGATCTCCTGGGATCGACCGGGCCGGGAAGTAAACAACCTGATCCGCGGTTTAAGCCCCTATCCGGGTGCTTTTACCTACCTGTCCAGGCAGGGGGAAGACGACCTGCTGTGTAAGATTTTTTCAGCCACTTATGAAGCGCTCCCGCATAAGGATGTTCCGGGAACCATTTATACCGATGGCAAACGCAGGCTGGAAGTGGCTGTAAAGGACGGGGTGATGGAAGTCCACACCATTCAACAGGAAGGGAAAAGAAAAATGGAAGCCAGGGATTTTCTGGCGGGTTTCAGCTTCAACAGCGAACAGTCCCGGTTTTCCTGAGATGTTTCAGGTTCAGATCAATCCCTTCTGTTAATTGGTAATATAACCTCAGGGCATTGATAAATTGCAGTTGGTAGGAACGGGAATACCTCCCTGATACAAAATATTCGAAATTATAATCTTCAATTTCTCCCATGGTAATTTCCTGGGGTGCCAGGCCCTCAAAATACTCAAAGAATCGCCTGACCATGAACACATAACTCCTTCGGCTCTTTTCCGAATAGCCTTCCTTTTCAAGTTGTTGTGCATAGAAATCCAGGTTGACCCCGTCTTTTTTTTGTCCGTGTTTGAAGAGCGAAGAGATGGATTGCCACCAGTCCTGTGATGGTTTTCTGTGCGTTCTTTCTCCGAAAAATTCGATCCGGGTCTGCCTTCCATCTGGTGGCAAAATCAATCTGCCCGGAAATGCATCTGCTTCAGCCATGGTAAAGTTTTCTATAAATTTAAGCCATGGACTGATCAATGTAAAGTTTTGACTGTCAAAAGCATTAACATCTTTTGAACAGAGGCCAAAAAGCCATATATTTGGCTGTGAACCTCAAAAAAACATACAATGAAAATAGCATCCATCCTGGCATTCACCCTGGCCATGGCTCTCACAGGCTGTTCAGCCTCCTCTTCTGCCTCACGGGACGAATCCCCGGATTCCAGGGGAGAGAAAAAAGCCGCCGACTTTGAGCAAGTCGCCAAACTGATCGAAAGCGGAAATTTTCAGTTCACCGTCAGGAATGCCAGCCCTGCAGGAGGCAGGACCATTCAGATCACCTCGGAATATACCCTGGAAGCACGGGAAGGCGAATATGAAGCGCAATTGCCCTATTTCGGCAGGGCCTATTCGGCCAGCTACGGAGGAGACGGAGGCATTGAATTCAAGGGAGAACCCCAGGATTTCCAGCTTACCAGGAATGAAAGGAAGAGCACCCTCCTGGTCAGCTTTATGATCGACGGTGAGAGCGATCAATACCAGCTCAGGCTTGAGGTAGGTGCCTCAGGATACGGAAACTTGCTGGTATCCAGTCAGAAGAGACAGAATATATCCTATTATGGCCAGGTCTCAGCATTAAAGCCCTAGTGTTCAAACCTGAACTGCATCTCTTCCTCCTCATATTCTTCCTGGGTGGGTTCCAGCTTCAACAGGGGTTCCCTTTTCTTCCTTCGAAGGTAGATTTCTGAGCCTTCAAGGGGCTGTTCGCCTTCGGCCATCAGGTTCTTGTGATAGAGGTGTTTGAGCTTGACCCCGTAGATCTGGCTGATATCATACATGGTCTGCCCCTCTTCCACCACATGGATCTCGTTGCC
>CBDTYO010000279.1:0-5702 GCA_965364615.1 uncultured Bacteroidia bacterium | reverse complement strand
ATTTCTGAACTTTCCTTCAGAAGGGCACGCAGCTTATCACTCCGAAGGAGACCCAGGAGGCTTTCTTCACTCCCTGGCTGATATGGGAATTCGGTGTTGACAAAGTGGGAAGTACGGGTGGGATAGGCTCCCAGACTGATCACTTTCTTGCCCGCCCTGTAGGCTTTCCTGATGCGGTTCTCTAAAAGCGGGTGCGAGACAGATGCATCCAGTCCAAGCAGCAGAATGGCATCGGACTTCTCAATATCCGCCAGGCCGGCGGTAGCCTGGAGCATCCGGAATTTGTGGATCTGTTCCGGAATTCCTCTCAGAGGATAAGAACCGTGCATGTCCACATGGTTGGACCACATCACCTTTCTGGCAAACTTCTGCAGGCTGTAATTATCCTCCAGGGTGTCCTGACCAGAAGCGATCATACCAAATTTACCGTCCTTGTGTTCCTGAAGCTTTTGTGCACTGTATTCTAAGGCCTCTTTCCATGAGACTTCCACCCATCTGTGATCCTTTTTGATGAAAGGGGTCGTGATCCTGTCCGGATGATCATTGATTTCAGTGGGCAGGAATTTCCCCCGCAGGCAAAGCTGGCGAGGTCCGGTGCGGTTCCCGGGTTCAGGTCCGATCTGAACGATGGTTCCGTTCCGGGTATTGACGTTCATATCGCATGCAATCGGACAAATCACACAGGTGGTGCTCACAGACTTATCGGGCATCCCCCTCCATTTTCCCATCTTTTCGGAAATGGATCCCGTGGGGCAGACATCCACACAGGCACCGCAGAATTCGCAGCCCGCCTCTGCCTGGGATTCATTGAAGGCCGTGCCCACCAGGGTGGTATTCCCCCTTTGCACAAAGGCCAGCACATGGCTGTTCCTTTCCTCATTGCAGATCCTCACACACCGGCCGCAAAGGACACAAAGGTTGTAATCCATGCTGTAAAACGGATTGTCATGCACCGGAGGGATTCCCCGGTAGGTGATGGGGAATTTCATATCCTCCAGTTCCAGAAAATCCACCAGCTCCTGAAGCTCACAATCGCCATTGCTTGTGCAGAAATTGCAGCCGGTGATGGTGCTTACCTTCCTGGTGGTATGCATGAAATCGGTGCAGGCCTTTTTATCCTTACAGACCAGGCAGGTAAAAGGGTGTTCGCTCAAGGTAAACTCCAGTATCTCCTTTCTAAGCTTTTGTATTTCAGGCGAATTGGTACGGACCACCATACCCGGAGCCAAGGGGGTGGTACAGGCAGTGGGGTGGCCTTTCATGTCCTGTACCTCCACCACACACAGCCTGCATCCGCCGTAAGGCTCCAGGTTTTCCAGGTGGCACAGGGTGGGAATATAGATACCGGCCCGGGTGGCCGCATCCAGCACGGTCTGCCCGTGCCTGAATTTGACAATCTGGCCGTCGATGCTTGCAGTCTGGTATGTGTCGCTCTTCTTCATTCGATGATGATTGCATCTCCTGCAATGGCGTCAAAACGACAGATTTCGTAACAGGCCCTGCATTTGATGCAAAGGTCCTGATCCAGGAAATGGGGTTCACTTCTTGGACCCGTGATGGCACCCGTGGGGCAGACATCCACGCAGCGCTGACAACCGGTACACTTATCTTTGATCACCGTATACTCCACCAGGTCCCTGCACACCGCCGCACGGCATCGTTTTTCCTTCACATGTTCCTCATATTCCTCCCGGAAATATTTGAGCGTGGTCAGCACCGGGTTGGGGGCCGTCTGGCCCAGTCCGCAAAGGGATCCTTTTTGCACGGTTTCGGCGATCTCCTCAAGTTTCTGAATGTCTTCCGGCTCTGCATCCCCTCGGGTGATCTTTTCCAGCAGATCGACCATTTGTCTTGTACCGATCCTGCATGGGGTGCATTTGCCACAACTTTCCTGACTGGTGAATTTGAGGAAATACTTGGCAACGTCCACCATGCAGGTATCTTCATCCATGATGATCAATCCCCCCGATCCCATGATCGATCCTGCCTGGGCAAGCGATTCATAGTCTACGGGCAAATCCAGAAATTCCCCTGAAAGACATCCTCCCGAAGGTCCGCCCGTCTGCACGGCCTTAAAGGCTTTTCGACTTCCTCCGCCAATATCGTAGATGATCTTCCTCAGGCTGGTGCCCATGGGGACCTCTATCAATCCTGTTCGCCTGATCTTGCCCACCAGGGCAAAGGTTTTGGTGCCTTTGCTTTGCTGCGTGCCGATGCGTGAAAAACTTCCTGAGCCACTCCGGAGGATGGAGGGAACTGTGGCCAGGGTTTCCACATTATTGATGTTGGTCGGACATCCATGGAGTCCTGAGGCGGCAGGATAAGGGGGCCTGCTTCGCGGCATGCCCCTCCGGCCTTCGATGGAGGCGATCAGGGCGGTTTCTTCGCCGCAAACAAAAGCTCCGGCACCCTCTTTGATCCGGAGATGGAAGTTGAAACCCGACTGGAGGATATCTTCTCCCAGCAGACCCAATTCATTGAGCCGGTCGATGGCATTCCTGAGCCGGTAAATGGCCAGGGGGTATTCAGCCCTGATGTATATGTATCCCTGGCTTGCTCCCAGGGCGTAGGCAGCTATGATCATCCCTTCCAGCAGTGCAAACGGGTCACCCTCCATGAGAGAACGGTTCATGAATGCACCTGGATCGCCTTCATCGGCATTGCATATCAGGTACTTTAAATCACCCCTTGCCTCCCTGCAAAGCTTCCACTTGATATGGGTGGGGAAACCCGCGCCGCCTCTTCCCCGCAATCCTGCCATTTTCACTTCTTCAATGACTTTTTCCGGCCCCATTTCAAAGGCCCTGAGCATTCCTTCAAATCCACCCCTGGCCACATAGTGGTTGATATTTTCCGGGTCAATGATTCCGCAATTCCTGAGAACGATCCTTTCCTGAATTCCCAGCATCGGTTGCTTCCAGAACGAATGTACACCATCCAATGCCACCCCGTTGTTTCCCAGGTATCCCAGGGGTTTCATCTTTCTGCCGCCATCCAAGAGGTAATCAGGGATCAGTTTTTCCAGACGTTTTTCATCCACGTTATTGAAGCAAAACCGCGGTTGTCCGGGTAAACTGATATCCACCAGTGGCTCGAGATAACAGGGCCCGATGCAACCGACTTTCAAAAGTCTGGCCTGGATCTTTTCTTTCTCGAGGATTTCACTGGCCCGCTTCCAGATCCTGTCGGCACCTGAGGCGATCCCGCAACTCCCCATCCCGATATAGATCACCGGCTGGGAAGAATGTTCAAGCTGCTTCCATTCTTCCTTTGCTCGGGTCCGGAGTGCCTGGAAATCATTCATATCGGGCCAGTGTTTGCTTCAGTTTGATCACCGACATGTTGCTGTAAATGGTATCGTTTATCATGACCACGGGAGCCAGTGCACAGCAACCCAGGCAAGCCACCCTTTCAAGATCGAATCTGCCATCCTCTGTGGTTTCATTGGGGGCAATGCCGATCTCGGATTTAAGTGCATTTAACAGGAAATCACCCCCCTGAACGTGACAGGCGGTCCCCAGGCATATTTTGATGGAGTGCCTTCCAGGGGGATTGAATTTGAATTGGGAATAAAAGGAGGCAACTCCGAAGATCTCGCTCCTGGAAACCCAAAGGTGGTTTGAGATGGAATGTAAAGCTTCCCCGGGTATGTAGCCTTCAGCCCGCTGAACCTCCTGTAAGATCTGGATCAGGTTGCCTTTGTCCCTGGATTCATATTTCTCTAAGATCTTAGGAATGGAACCAGCCATCGTACCAAGTTGAAATTCAAGATATCCCTAATAAATATAGGAAAAATGAAGTCAGGTTTCTTCAAATCCTGGGAATCGGCGGGATATTTATACCAAGTCTAAATCAATGGCTTATATGGCAGAGACTATAATCGGGAATGAATTGCTAAACTCTTTTCAGATATAGTTGTTATAAGCATCCAGGGTGTTATTTTTCACCCTTGCTTATATTTTCATTAATTTGCTGCTAAATTCATAAATACCCCAAACATATGACAATTGGTGTTTTAAGGGAAGGTGGAAAAGAAAACAGGGTGGCCCTGTTGCCTGAACATATTCCTTCCCTGGTCAATAAAAAAGTAACTGTGCTCATCGAATCGGATGCCGGTACGTCGTCCTGTGCCAGCAACGTGGAATACGTGGATGCCGGTGCTGCGATTCAGACCAGAGAGTTCATCCTGGAAAATTCTGATATCGTCCTGAAGATCAATCCTCCCCGTGAAGATGAAATGCCGGCTGGAAAGATCCTGGTTTCCATCCTGAATCCCTTGAGCAATACTGATTTGATCAAAAAACTGGCCGCGCTGAATATCACTTCCTTCAGCCTGGATATGATCCCGCGTACCACCCGGGCCCAGGCTGTGGATATCCTGTCATCCATGGCCACCATTGCCGGATATAAGGCAGTGCTTGTGGCAGCCAGCAAATTGCCAAATTTTTTCCCCATGTTCATGTCAGCTTCCGGCACCATCAAGCCTTCCAAGGTCCTGATCCTGGGAGCGGGTGTGGCCGGACTCCAATCCCTTGCCACTTCCAAAAAACTCGGGGCAGTGGTTGAGGTCTTTGATGTAAGGCCTGCGGTAAAGGAAGAAGTGCAAAGCCTGGGGGGTAAATTCATTGAAGTGGAGGGTTCGGTAGATGATGCTTCAGCGGGTGGCTATGCAGTTGAACAAACGGAGGAATATAAGCAGAAACAGGCTGATCTGATCCATAAACATGCTTCTCAAGCCAATGTGGTGATATGTACGGCCCAGATTCCCGGTAAAAGGGCTCCCATTCTGATCCGCAAGGCTACTGTGGAAGCCATGAAACCGGGATCTGTCATTATTGACATGGCTGCAGGTTCGGGAGGTAATTGTGAATTGACCGTGAAAGATGAGACAGTCATTCATAATCAGGTCAGGATCATCGGGAATTCCGATTACCCATCCAAGATGCCTGCCGATGCCAGCAAGATGCTAGGGAAGAATTACACCAATTTCCTGGATCTGATGATAGATGAGGAAGGCCAACTGAAGCTGGATTTCGATGATGAAATCCTGTCCGGTACCTGCATGACCCGGGACGGGGAAATACAAAACGAGAGGGTCAGGGAAATCATCAGCTTTGAAGAATCCTGATGATATGAAAGGCCAGACCTGAATTAATTTAGTTCGATCATTTTAACAGATATTTCATGGAAAACGTATTACAATTCTTTTTCAATAACAAAGAGGCTATTTTCATCATTGCCCTGACCATTTTCCTGGGGCTAGAGGTGATATCCAACGTTCCCTCGGTACTTCATACCCCTTTGATGTCCGGGGCCAATGCCATCAGCGGGGTAATCATCATCGGGGGCATCATCCTGGTGGGACACGCCGATCTTGAGAACCTGGGGGAAGGATCCCATTTGCTGAACCTGGTGCTGGGCGTCTTTGCCTTGCTGTTCGGCACACTGAATGTTATTGGTGGTTTTGTGGTCACCGACCGCATGCTTGAAATGTTTAAGAAGAAGAAAAAATAGGGTCGGACATGGATACACTGAACATCACCAACGGAGATATTATACTCGAATTCATATACCTGGTTTCAGCCCTCCTTTTTGTGGTGGGTCTGAAGTTATTGAGCAGTCCCGATTCGGCACGGAAAGGCAATTTGTGGGCCGCCGGCGGGATGATCCTGGCCATGGTGGCCACCATGGTGCTCCATCGC
>CBDTYO010000278.1:0-5744 GCA_965364615.1 uncultured Bacteroidia bacterium | reverse complement strand
CCAAAGTGGCCGCTCCCTGGATGTTCCTGATATTTGTGACCGCGGCCATAGCCGTATTGCCCAAGCTGGGAGTGACTCCCGGGGCAGGAAACTTCTGGGAAGTGGCCCGAGAGAGCATCTGGACCGGCATTGCCAAAGAGGGGCAGTCGCAATTCACCTTCTGGCACGTGATGTTCTTCAGCTGGTTTGCCAACGCGGCCATGCACCTGGGAATGTCGGACCTGACCATCCTCCGGTATGCCAAAAAATGGCAATATGGTTTTGCCTCTGCCGTGGGCATGTTCCTTGGGCACTATGTGGCCTGGATTGCCTCAGGTATTCTGTATGCCGCAGCCCATTCGGATGCCCCCGGTGTGGTGGCCTTCGAAGCCATAGGTCTGGCAGGAGCCATTTGCGTGGTCATTGCAGGCTGGACCACCGCCAATCCCACCCTCTACCGGGCCGGCATGGCATTGCAGGTGGCTTCGGGATGGTCTCGCTGGAAAGTGACCCTGTTGGCCGGAGCCATCACCACCACGGCCGCACTGTTCCCAGCACTGGTGATGAAATTACTGGACTTTGTAGCCCTGTATGGCCTGGTATTGGTCCCCATGGGGGCAGTCATCCTTGCGGATTACTACTTCCTCCCGAAAGTGGGACTGCAATCCTTCTACGCGGAGAAGAAACAGACCGATTTCAACCTGGCAGCAGCTGCCACCTGGTTTCTGATGCTGGCCCTGGCCCTCGTCCTGAACCTGTATTTCAAGATAGAGCTTTACTTCCTTCCGGCCCCCATTTGGATCCTGTCGCTGGGGGCCTTCCTGCTATTTAGTAAATTGTATCAAAAAGATCCCTTAAGCACCAGGACATGAAATACTTCTATATGCTCATAGCCCTTGCCGGGCTCTGCCTTTTACTGATCCCCGCCCTGCTGTTATATTTGGGGAGGATCGACGCCGAATCCATGAAAAACCTCATGTTTGTAGGAACCCTGCTGTGGTTCTCCGGAGCCATTCCCTGGCTGGGGAAAAAGAATACGCAAACCTGACTGCCATGCTTAGATTGAGTTTAAAGCAACTGCTCAAGCTGCAAAACGGAAGCGATATCCGGGGGGTGGCCCTGCCGGGCATTGCCGGAGAGGAGGTGAACCTGACTCCGGAAGTGGCTGATTTATTGGGCCGGTCCTTTGCAGAATGGCTCAGGAGGAATGACCTTGCTGCCGGGAAAGTGGCCGTAGGAACCGACTCCAGAATCTCGGGACCTGCCCTCAAAAAGGCCTTCATACAGGGCCTGGTGGAGGCTGGAAGGGATGTACTGGATTGCGGTCTGGCTTCCACCCCTGCCATGTTTATGACCACCATTGAACAGGGGCTGGGGGTCTCGGGTGGGGTGATGCTCACCGCCTCTCACCTGCCCTTCAACCGCAATGGCATGAAATTTTTCACTGCCCATGGCGGTTTTGATAAGGCCCAGGTGACAGACTTGCTGAAAATTGCTTCCGAGAGAAGGTTCTCAGGGAATCCCGCATCTGCCAAGGTGGAGCAGATGGACTTCATCTCCCGCTATGCCTCCTTCCTGGTCCGTACCATCCGCCGGGAAGTGAATGACCCGGATCACTTCGACACCCCTCTTTCGGGCATGAAGATCCTGGTGGATGCGGGAAATGGAGCAGGTGGGTTTTTTGCCGCCAGGGTGCTGCAACCCCTGGGGGCAGATACTGCGGGCAGCCAGTTTCTGGAACCGGACGGAAGGTTCCTGAACCATGTGCCCAACCCCGAGGACAAGGAGGCCATGGCCTCCGTCTGCGAGGCAGTATTGCGCGAAAAGGCAGACCTTGGGATCATTTTCGACACCGATGTGGACCGGGCAGCGCTGGTGGGCTCGCAGGGCCATCCCCTGAACCGGAATGATCTGATTGCCCTGATATCCACGGTGGTCCTGGAAGAACATCCTGGCTCGGTGATCGTGACCGATTCCATTACTTCGGCCGGATTGAAGTGGTTTATTGAGGAACATCTTGGAGGAAAACACCACCGCTTCAAGAGAGGTTATAAGAACGTGATCAATGAAGCCAAAAGGCTCAATGGTGAAGGCACGGAATCCTGGCTGGCCATCGAAACCTCGGGCCATGCCGCCCTGAAGGAAAATCATTTCCTGGACGACGGAGCCTTTCTGGTGGCCAAATTGCTGATCCAGGCAGCCAGAATGAACCGCCAGGGAAAGAAACTGGATGATCTGGTGGCTCCGCTGCCCCGCCCCCTGGAGGAAGGAGAGTTCAGGCTTAGCATCAGAACAACGGATTTTGCAGCCTACGGTTCACACGTACTTGAACAGCTGGACAAGAGGATTGGATCCGAACCGGACTGGAGTCCGGAAATCCCAAACCATGAGGGATTGCGCGTAAATTGCAGCGCCAATGATGAAAACGGATGGTTCCTGCTCAGGATGTCCCTCCACGACCCGGTGATGCCCCTGAACATCGAATCTTCCGTGAAAGGGCGAGTGGACTCCATCCGCCGGCGCTTGCTGGACCTGCTTTCCCCCTTTAAAGACCTGGACCTTTCTGTACTCAAGTCATAAATAAAACTGCCATGGCATATCATTACCTCCCTCTGCGCATTGCACTCACCCTCCTGGCTTTTCCTGGCCTTTGCTTTTCCCAGGAAGATCCCAAACCATTCAAACTGGCCGTGGCTCAGATGAGTGTGGTAGGTGGAGAAATGGAGACCAACCTGGCCCATGCCGGGGAGATGATTGCCGATGCAGCGGAACATGGAGCCCGGATCGTGCTGTTGCCCGAGGCCATGGATCTGGGATGGACCCATCCCTCGGCCCTCACCCGGGCAGAACCTGTTCCCGAAGGCAAAGTGTCATCCTTTCTTTCCAATGCGGCCAGGGAACACGGTGTATATGTATGCGCCGGACTCACCGAAAAGGATGGGGAGACTGTCTACAATGCTGCGGTACTGATCAATCCAAAGGGAGAGCTGGTTTTGCTGCACAGAAAGATCAATGAGCTGGACATTGGTCACCCTTACTATGCGCTGGGACGCCGGCTCAGTGTTTGTCAAACCGACCTGGGCGCCATCGGGGTGATGATCTGTGCCGATGCCAGTACAGGGGACCGTGTCATCCCAAGGGCCCTCGCTTACATGGGGGCCGATGTGATCTTATCTCCCAGCGCCTGGGCAGTTCCTGCGGACCACAATAATTTTGAAAATCCCTACGGACAAATGTGGAAGGAGGCCTACAAACCTGTGGCGCGGGATTTCAGGGTATGGATCGCCAGCTGCAGCAATGTGGGATGGATGACAGGCGGCCCCTGGAAAGGATCCAAGGTGATCGGTTGCTCCATGGTCATCGGACCAGGTGGAGAGGAAGTGCTGAACGCGCCTTACGGAGAAAACGCCGATACCATTCTGTATGTGGATATCCAGCCCGAGGCAAGGCCCGGACAGGGAACCACCTGGCACAATTACTGGCAGAAGCTGGAATCGGCCCCCGAATTATGAATCGTTTTACACCACCGGGAATTTCCAGGGAGCCCGGTAGGCCGGGGTCACAAGATCATTGGCCTTATCAGAATTGATGATCTTTCGCTGCTGCTCATCATACACCACCCTCTCATTGGCCCAATGGGAAATATTCCCCAGATGGGCATAGAGGGCTGAACGGTGACCGATCTCAATTTCCGCATGCAGGGGATCCCCATAACGTATGGCCCGGATAAAGTTCTCACAATGGTTGAGATGCGATTTGAAATCACTGGCCTGGGGTTCCATGGATTCCATTCGCACTTCCTCTCCGCTCCCTTCAGGAAAGATCCTCCACTTGTCCCGGTCCGCCACCAGGGTCCCGTTGCTCCCCATGAACTTCACCCCGTAGTTCTGGTCATAGGGACCCGTCTGGATCCCCCCGTTGTGTTCCCAGATCATGTTGTAACCGTCCATTTCGTAGAGGACCGTCAGGGTATCTGGCATTTCCAACGCCCGGTCCTGGTTGGCATAGTTCCCCCCCAGGGACTGTACCGATAAGGGAGCCCCCTTTACCTCCATGGCCCAGAGGCCCATATCGATCAGGTGCACTCCCCAGTCGGTCATGAGTCCGCCCCCATAATCCCGGAACATCCTCCAGGAGCCGTGAAAGCGATTTTTATTGAATGGCTTTTGGGGGGCAGGACCCAGCCAGCGGTCATAATCCACTCCCTCCGGGGGATCCGAATCCGGCACCGGCATATTTCCCGCCCCGTAATTGAAGTTGCCCCAGTATTTCACCTGCCGGATGGTCCCCAGTTTGCCCGATTTCACAAATTCCATGGCAGTCTTCCAGTGGGCCCCGCTCCGCTGCTGTTGTCCCACCTGGACCAGGCTCTTGTACTTCCGGGCTGCATCCAGCATCACGTTGATCTCCCCCACCGAATTGGCCAGGGGTTTTTCCACATACACATGCTTCCCGGCCTCACATGCCTCCACCGTGGGCAGGCAATGCCAGTGATCTGGGGTGCCGATGATGACCGCATCGATGTCCTTGTTTTCCAGCACCAAACGGTAATCCTTGGTGATGTTGGGTTTGGGCCCAGCCTTCGCTGAAAGCTGCCCTGCCTTGTCTTCAAGCACCTGGCTGTCTATATCACACAGGGTATGCAGCTCCACATTGGGCTGTTTCAGGATATCCTCCAGGTTCCACCATCCCTGGTTGCGGCACCCGATCAAGGCTACGTTGATCCTGTCATTGGCCCCGAGGACCGTGGATGGTGCCATCATGGAGGCAGAAAGCGAAGAGGAGATGCCCAGTCCTGCGGCTGCAGTGGCTGATGTTTTCAGGAAATTTCGTCGGTGTACCATGGTGAAAGGTTAGAAGGTTAGAAGTTAATATGTTAATGGTTACTAAGTTAATGGTTGATGTTCAGTAGTTTATAGTTGGCAGGTTATGGTTGGCAGGTTATGGTTGCAGGTTATGGTTGCAGGTTATGGTTGCAGGTTATGGTTGGTGTTTAGAATTTCAGGCTTTTCAGGTATTCGATGCTGCTGCGGGCACAGTCTTCTTCGTTGGCAGCTCCCGGATTGTCGTGTTCCACCACCAGGTGTTTGAATCCCCCCACATCCCGGTAGGAGAAAATGTCCTCAAAATCAATGATCCCCGAGCCCACGCAGGCAAAGCTCTGCCTGTTGCCAGAGTCATGGGAATCCTTCACGTGCAGGATCTCAAAGCGGCCTGGATATTTCTGAAAATAATCGCGTACGTCAGCTCCTCCCTTATGGGCCCAGTAAAGATCCAGCTCCATGGTCACCCATGCATCTTCGGTTTGCTCCAGGATATAGTCATAGATGACCTGGCCCTCAAGGCGGGCAAATTCGTGGTCGTGGTTGTGGAAGGCAAAACCAAGTCCGGCTTCACGGCACTTTTCCCCGATCCGGCGGAACTCCTCCACGGCGAACTTCACCTGGTCCATGGTGGGGTTCTCGCCCCCGTCCATCCAGGGCCAATAGCAGACCAGGTATTTCTTTTGCATCTCCAGACACGCTTCAATGCTTTTCTCCAACCCATCGCCCAGAAGTCCTGCCACATTGGTTCCCCCGGCCAGGGGAGTCAACCCGATGCCATCCATGAAACGTTTCAGTTCTGCCGGTGATTCTCCATAGGTACCCCCGAATTCAAGAAATTTGTAGCCCATCTCTGCCAGGAGGCTCATGGTTTGACGGTGGTCCTTTTCCATCATGGTTCTGACCACATTGGTGATGAGCCCAAAATCGCGGAGGGGATCA
>CBDTYO010000277.1:0-5768 GCA_965364615.1 uncultured Bacteroidia bacterium | reverse complement strand
GACCGGAATCCGGAGGTCTTCCCTCACCGCGTCACTGAGCCCACGGGTAAAATAGCGGTCGCCTGCCTTCAGCACATGGGTGACGGCTCCCAGCCGTTGCTCCACTATGCGGTTCAGGCTGTACTTGACCGAATCGCCCACCATCAGGGCCCCCGTAAGCACCGCCCCACTGATGGCGATCCCCAGGGCCAGGAGCAGATTCTTCCTGGCGTAAAAAATGAAATTGTTGCGTATGAACCTGAGTACGGTCATGTGTCTGAAATCATTTGTCCTTGGTCATGCAGCGTTAGATCCTGTATCCATGCGGATGTGTGATGATCAGATCTGCTCCAGTTTGCCTTCCTTGAATGTGAGGGTCTTCCCCATGCGCCTGGCCAGATCGATGGAATGGGTCACCACCAAAAGGGTCAGTCCGTCTTCCTGGTTCAGCTCCAGCAGGAGATCGGCCATCACTTCCACATTCTCCCGGTCCAGTGCCCCGGTGGGCTCATCGGCCAGCAGGATGGATGGAGCATTGATCATGGCCCTGACCACGGCAGCGCGCTGGCACTCACCCCCGGAAAGCTTTCCCGGTAACTTGCTGCGGTACTCCCATATTCCAACCCTTTCCATAAGGGCCCTGGCACGTTCCTGCTTCTCTGCCCGTTCATTTTTTCCCGTGTGCACCAGGGTGGGGATCAACACATTTTCCAACAGGGTACACTGGGGGAGCAGGTGGTGGAACTGGAATACAAATCCGATCTCCTGGTTGCGGTAACGGTCCATCTCAGCCGGGGAAAGACCTGTAATATCCTGTCCCTGGAACTCCACCTGTCCCGCATCGGGATAATCGAGCCCCCCGATCAGATTCAGCAAAGTGGTCTTGCCCGATCCGGAGGGTCCCAGGATGGCAAAACGTTCCCCCTCTTTGACCTCCAGGGACAGATCTTTCAGGACGGCACGGTAGCTGGGATCTGACGGATGGCCAAAACCTTTGCTGATGCCCTTGAGCTTTAATAACATAGTCAACGTATTTATTAAGAAGCCGGCTCCGGAACTTTTTTCCCGATGGCGTCTTCGTAGATAGCGATCATCCTTTCGGCCTCCAAATCTATCCGGAAATGTTCTTCCACCCCTTCTTTTCCCTTGCGGCTCAGGCGGTCCAGTTCCCCGGGATCTGTGAGGAGCTTTTCCAGGGATTGGGCAAGGGACTCGGGGGTGTTCTCCTGACAGATGGTTCCGCCTCCTGCCAGCCCGACGATTTCCGGGAAGGCACCCAGTGCAGGCTGTACCACGGGTACGCCCGAGGCCATGCACTCAAGCAGGTAGATCCCAAAGGCTTCCCCGTTCCGCACGGGCACCGAAACCATGGAAACTTTTTTGAAGTACTCCTTGAGGCCCTGTTCCTCAAAATCTTCGTGAAACTCCACCTGGTGCTGCAAACCGTGTTCCCTGAGCCGGTGTTTAAGATCGGAAAGGTATTTCCGGTCATCTCCGGTGGAGCCCCCGGTAAGCACCAGGCCCACATCACTGAACTCTTCTTTCTTTTTCAGCAGGATGAAGGCATCGACCAGGATGTCCAGCCCGTTCGCATGACACATGCGCGAGACATATCCAATGTTGCGCTTTTTTTCCGAAACCGGGATAAAGGCATAATCGTCCGGATCCACCCCAATGTGCACACTGAGCAGTTTTTCGTCGGGAATCTCCATTTTTTCCTTCATCACCCCGGCATAGTAATCACTCACCGAAATGAAGGAGGTGACATGCTCCGCCTTTCTCGACATCAGTTTCCAAACGCTGTCGCGGGCAGAAGGCTTCATCACATCCACCCACACATCTTCGTCCTGCAGGGAACAGATCACCGGAACCCCAAGCCGTTCGCCCAACTCATGCGCCAGCCCAAGCAGGAGGGCATTGGAAAGATGGATCACATCGGGCTTGCAGTTTTCCACGATCCAGTCCACCATCCTCTGCAATTCCACTTTTTGCTGCCCCTCCTCGCCCAGCAACATGGAAACAGTCATCTCCTCCAGTCCCTTGGCCCGGGTGGACCCGGCAAATTTTGAGGCCAGTTTGAGCATGGGCTTTGAATTCAGCGCATTGTCAACCCAGGCCGGAGCCTTCCGGAAAATGGGATAAAGCTGCTTCAGGTATATGCTGATGGCTCCGTAAAATACGGGGATCTCCCTGCTCAGGTCGTGCTCATCGGCAAACAAGGGCAGGTACATGGGCAACTTGACCACCTGGTGGTTCGAGTTTCTCATGGCAATGACAAACTTGGAATCGCGCAGACAATTTCCGCAGTAAAAACTTCCCCCTGAACCGGGGATGATGTGCATGATATTCATATTTTCCCTTTCTATTTCGTTCCAAAACAATAGAGGCGGCCATCGTCTCCCCCCACATAGAAGCGGCCTTCGACCACTGCCGGGTTGGAATACACGGAGGTGCCCAGTTCGTAGGTCCAGTCGAGCTTCCCGCTTTTCGCATCGAGCAGGAACAAATCGCCCCGCATGCTGGCTGCAAGCACCTGGTCGCCCACCACCACCGGCGAAGCATCTACCTGTCCACCGGTGTTATACTTCCAGACCAGTTTTCCGGTCCTTTTGTTCAGGCAATAGACGAATTTATCGCGGTTCCCGATATAAACATGATCGCCAGATATGGCAGGGGAACCGATAAAGGGCAGGTTGGCTTCCTTGTTCTCAAACACCCAGCTTACCTTCTGGCCCAGCAAATCCACGGCTGAAAAGAACCCGTCGTAATCACCCACGTAGGCAAAATCTCCATCCACGCCCGCCGAACTGGCCACATAGGTCGAAATGGCCAGGCTGCTGCGTGCCTTCCCGGTGAGCACATCCACCATGTGAATAAAACCATCACAACCCCCGAACACGGCCATCCCGCTGTAGAGGGCGCAGGCCCCGTTGATGAAATTGTCGGTTTCATATTTCCACAATCCCTTCCCCGTGGCCGGATCCACCCCGTGCAGGTAATAGTCATAGCTTCCTACGGTGATCACCTCCTGCCTGCCCTTCTTGTAGTAGGCCGGGGAACCCATGATCTGGTTCTCGGTCTGGTAGGTCCAGCGGATGGCTCCCGATTGCAGGTCCAGGGCAAAGAGGGTGCCGTCGAGGTTCCCCACATAGACCGTGCCGTCTACGATCAATGCCGGAGCTTCTATGCTGTTTTCCGTATTGATCTTCCATTTGAGCGTACCTTCCGTGGTGATGCCATAGAGGTAACCCCTGAGGGTGCCCACCACCACAATTCCGTCGCACACCACCGGGGCGGCCTTGATCCCATCCTGGGTATTGAAGTTCCAGAGCATGGCAGGCTTATCGGGCAGGGAGGCCTTGCTGACCCCGCTTAACTCCGCATCGCCCCGGAAGTTGGTCCAGCATTTTGTCCCCTGGGCCCCTGCTTGCGAAACAGGTGCCGCCAGCAAACATGTCACCATCAAATACCCAAATACCTTGCGCAGATCATTCATAACTACATTCCTGTTTTGGCCCTTTGCCAGAAGGCCAGGCCGGTCATTAAAAGAAACAATACAATCGCTGCATACATCCACGGTCTTCCCGCCAGGCTCGCAATGCCTATCAATCCCCCGGTACCGGCGAAGAAAAACATCACATACAGGAGGGTCATCCACCTGCTACGCCTGAAATCGATCTGAAAAATATAATCCAGCAACAGTTCCAGCAAGATGAATGCCAGGATGGCCGCCAATTGGATGTAATACAGGGAAGGCCTCTGCAGTTGGCCGGCTCCCAGCAGGAGGTACATAAAGGGAATGGCCGTGGCCATGAACAATACACCCAGCCATCGCTCCACCACAGGCATCCCATTGAGCCTGAAGAGGAAGATCATAATGCACAACAGCAGTGCAATCAACGAGATGATCGCCCCCAGGTTGTTTGCCCTATGTATATCCAAACCCAGCATATCAAATTTCCAGCCTTCACGACCTTGGCCTTCAGACTTTAATCCTTTACTTTCCGGCTTAATGCCCCGGTGGGACAAGCATCGGCCACCTCCAGGGCTGTCTTTTTCAGTCCCTCCCGGGTGGATTCCCCAAAGGGGATCCCTACCACCACTTCAAATCCCCTGCCAATGAAGGTGAATCCGAACTTTTCCTTGTATTGCCCGGTGATCCTCACGCAGATCCCGCACTTGATGCATTTGGAGGGTTCGTAAATGATCTGATCGTGCTGTACCTGCTTGGTGCAGGCCAGGCGTTCCTCCGATTTGAAACGCTTCTGATCGGCCCCATAGGCATCTGAGTAGATACGTAGCTTGCAGCTTTCCAGATCGCGGCAGTCGCAGTGCAGGCACCTGGCCGCCTCCTCCATGACCTGCTCCGGGGTGAAACCATCCGCCTTTACGGCCGGTTCCAACCGCTTTCCCTCCACAGATTCTTTCATGTATTCGGCAAATTCCTCGGGTACCAGCTTGCCGAAACGGGAGTTAAAGCGAAAACGCTCCCCTGTCACCTCTTCCTTCCTGAGGAACTGGTCCACGCTGAAGCTCACTTCCTTGCCCTGCCCCAGTACCCGTATGGCCAGTTTGGCCGGACGCAGCGCACTGCCCACGGCGAATACCTTGGTATCCCCGATGCGGTAAGTCTTTCCATCGGCTTCCACACCCCGGGCATGCATGGGCAGATCCCAGCCGCCCACTCCGCTTTCACCTTTTCCCACAGCCACTACCACGGCATCGTGGCTCCGGACCAGTTGCTGAAATGCAGGAGCATCCAATTCTTTATTCAGGACAAACTTTACCCCGGTCGCTTCGATCAGTGCGATCTCTTTTTGCAGGACATCTGCAGGAAGATCGGCTTCGTCCACTTCTTTGCACAGGCTTCCGCCCGGCTTTTCGTTCCGGTCGATCACCTGGCACTGGTGCCCTTTCAAGGCCAGGTAATAGGCGGCAGCCAATCCTGCCGGTCCGGCTCCGATGATGGCCACTTTTTTCCCGCTCTTCTCAGCCTGCTGGGGCTGCCAGGCCTCTTCAGCGGACAGATCATCGTCCCCGGCAAAGCGTTTCAGCAGGCAGATGGAGACTGCCTCATCCACGGACCTGCGGCGGCAGGCTCCTTCGCAGGGAGCGGAACAGATCCTGCCTAGTACAGAGGGAAGGGCGATGTCTTTCTTGACCACCTGAAGGGCTTCTGCAAATTTCCCCCTGGCCAGCAAGCGGTTCATCAGGGGAATATCCATGTGGGCCGGACAACTGATCTGGCAGGGGGCCTCACAATCCCCCACATGTTCGCTGAGCAACAGTTCCAGGGCCGTTCTCCGGGCTTCCTTCACATCCTCATCCATGGAGATGATGTCCATGCCCTCTTCTGCTTCGCGGGAACAGGAGGGCAGGATCTTGCCGCTCTGGCGGTCCTTCACCACGCAGACCATGCAGGATGTAAAATGCTCCGCGTTCTCCAGGTAGCACATGGAAGGAACTTCGGTACCCGATTCACGGATCACCTCCATGAGCAGTTTGCCCCCGGGCACCTCCACCTCTTTGTGATCAATCTTGAGTTTTACCATCCGCTTCCCGTGTGCTATATAGTGATCACTGCATTTTCGGGACAAACCTGCCTGCAGCCATCACATTTGATACATAGTTCGTTATCTACCTCGTGTTTTTCATGGGGCTTGAAGGCAATGGCATCCACCAGGATGTCCTGCCCGGCCAGCAGCGTGAGCTTGAGGTGCTTCTCCCCCACTACGCGACTGTCCGCCACCCTGAACTCCCCCCGGAATACCGGCTCGGGGAAATGCTGC
>CBDTYO010000276.1:0-5774 GCA_965364615.1 uncultured Bacteroidia bacterium | reverse complement strand
CCCAGTTCGTTCAGGGCATGCAATACGCGTCCCACCTGTGCGTCCAAAAAAGAAATAACGGCATAATAGGCCTGGATAGCAGACAGGGCCAGCTCTTCGGACAGGTTATTTTGTTCACGAAACCGGGTTAAAAGTTCACGTGCGGGAACAGGAAGGGTTTCCAGGTATCCCTCCGGGGTGTAGGGTATGATGATGTCCTCCTTGGAATACAGGTCGAAATACTTTTTAGGAGCTACAAAGGGCGTGTGCGGTTTGTAAAATCCCACACCCAGGAAAAAAGGCGTATCGTCCTGCGCAAACTGCTTCAGCAGCTTGATGGCTTCCGTGGCAACGATCCCGTCGGTTTGCTCTTTATCTTCCCCATCGGCAGCCAGCCAGCTGAGGGTGGCTCCGAATCTTCCGGGGATCAAACTGAAGATCATGTCTTCTTCGTCCTTGTCCCTGCCCCTGGGATTTACGGTAAGGTTCCAGGACGGGGGGTCATCGTGTCCGGGAGTACCGATCTCACTTGGATTCCCGTAGTGGTACAATTTGCCCACACGTGCCGACACATAACCGCTTTTCATAAAGGTCTGCGGCAATGTAATGACATCCGGCACGCGTTCCCTGACCAGGGTATTCAAATCTTTCAGTCCGGTTTGATCCGGGTAGAGCCCGGTCATCAGACTGGCCCTGGAGGGGGCACACAGCGGGAAATTGCAATAGGCATTCTGAAACAGCAGCCCTTCCTTGGCAAGCTGGTCGATATGCGGGGTCTTTACCAGGTAGTGGTCATAGGCTCCGATATTGCAGTTCAGATCATCTGCGATAATGAAAAGGACATTTGTTTTATTGGGTGATGCTGATGCTGAGCCAATAAGCACAGGCATTAAGACCAGAAGAACTATCATCTTTTTCATGGACTGATGAATTTATGTATTTAGATCAGCTTCTTTCAAAAACGGATATAGTTTGGCATCAGGCAGTTGCTGGTTAACCAAAAATAGGAAAATTCTTGTGATCCGGGTCTTTAACAGTGCCCATCTGACAACGACAGTAAAAAAATCGTATATTTCAAAGGGTTCTCTCACATTTGACAATAGGGTTACTGGACTTTGACGCCCATGGATAAAAAAACCATACGAAGATTCAAGGAAGGGGATGCCCAAGCATTTGACCTGATCTATCACCAGTATAGCAAGAAGATGTATTTTTTCACATTGGGTTTGGTGAAAGATGAGGAAATCTCAAAGGATTTGGTGCAGGAGGTATTTATCAATCTATGGGAGAAAAAAGAGATGGTAAATCTAGATCTTAACTTCGATAATTATATTTTCACCATTGTCTATAACTCGATCCGAAAGTTTTTCAGAAAGAAGGCTCTTGAATCAAAAGTTTTGGATCATATCCATAAGAATTCTCCCGAACTTATTGAGACTGCAGATGGAACTTTGATTTACAATGAGTTGCTGGAAATTGCCAGCAAAACCATTGAGAGTCTTCCCCATAGAAGAAAAAGCGTCTATAAGCTCAGTAAGCAGGAGGGAATGAAGATCAAGGAAATTGCGGGCAAACTGAATATATCTTCCCGTACGGCTGAAAATCACCTTTCAAGGGCCTTGAAATACCTGAAAGAGGAATTAGCCTGCATTACACTCCATGCACTTTTATTCTACCACCTGTTCTGAAATAAAACGCATCCCGGATGAGTGTTTCTGGTCGTTCAGGGATATATAGAATAATTAGCACAAATTAGTTTTAGGTTGGTGTAGTTTAGTTTTAGTACAATTTGGTGCACTAAGAGTACCCGGGATCACCGGGTACTCCTAGTAATCTCAGCTTTACACATGGCATGAATACTGAAGAAAAGAAAATCGATTACAATACACTTCTCAAATATTTTGAAGATCGGGCCACCAAGGAAGAAATAACTGCAATTTCCCATTGGTTCAGGGAGCCGGAAAGTGCATACAAATGTGAAAAATGCCTGAATCTGCTATGGGATGAGCTGGATAAGGAGCCAATAGAAGGTGAAATTGACCTGGATGGATTGCTGGACAGCATCCATCACGCCATCCATCTGAAAACGGCTGCAAAAACCAGAGTCAATTCCGGTAGTTCAACCCGCAGGTCGAACATATCGTTTACGCATGTGTTGCGAAATCTGGGACGTATTGCAGCTATATTCCTCGTCCCTGTTATGGTATATATCGGCTGGGAGATCTACAGCCAGAAAATGTGGGTGAACAATCAGGCCGAAGTAGTATACAATGAAATCCATTGCCCGCTGGCAGCTCAGAGCAAGTTTGAATTGCCCGATGGTACCGTAGGCTATTTGAATAACGGCAGTTCGTTGCGCTATCCTGCAACGTTTACTGGAAAATCCAGGGAGGTTGAATTGCTTGGAGAGGCCTTCTTCGATGTGAAACACAACAAGCAAAGGCCTTTTATAATAAGTACTGTAGGATTGGATGTGAAAGTCCTTGGAACCAGGCTAAACATACACTCCTATCCCGATGATGAGTACCAGGAGATTACCCTTGAATCCGGAGTGGTTGAGCTGGTTCAGCGAGAGAAAGACCTGGAGGTATTGGTGGCGGAAATGAAACCCGGACAACATGCGGTATATCAGTTTGGAGATCAGAGATCTATAATAAGTAATGGGAAAGAGGATCCGGAATTGATCGTAGTGGAAAGCCTTGAACAAATGGACGATCTGGCAGCAGAACTGAAACCCGGCAAAAAAGCCTTGTATCGGATGGAGGAGGGAGACCTTTACCTGGGAGAAGAAGAGACCAAATACTATACGGGATGGACAGATGGAAAACTGATATTGAGAAATGATCCCATGCCCATATTGCTCAAAAGGATAGAACGCTGGTACAGCGTAAAATTCAATATCCAGGACGAGCAGATCAATGAATATACCTACTGGGCCACCTTTACGCACGAAACCCTCGATCAGGTACTGGAGCTTTTATCGCTTACCGGACCCATAGAATTCCACAAGCAACCCAGGGAAGCAACTTCCGATGGCACATTTAAGACACAGGAAATCGATGTAGAGAAAAAATAAAGTCACTAATCTCAAATACCACTAACCTAAAAAAACTACTGCTTATGGAAAAAACTTAAACCAACTACAGAAATCGGGAAAGTGCAGCCACACTTTCCCGAAGCATTCTGCTTTAACGCTAACAACCTGATCTTCATCTACAAAATGATTGATTAATTGCTAAACGCTAAAACTCAATAAAACTATGAAAAAATGTAGAACGAGCACCCATGCAGTATCAAAATCATACGGCATGGCCAAATTACTACGCATTATGAAACTAACCGCCATTCTGCTCCTGATTGCCACCTTGCAGGTATTTTCCAATGGGGTCTATTCACAGCACACGGAATTGACCCTTAACCTCGGTGAATCCAGTGTTGGTCAGGTGCTCACAGAAATTGAGAACCAGAGCGAGTTCTATTTTCTGTTCAATCAGAAGCTGGTCGATACAGACCGGAAGGTCAATGTGCAATTTTCCAATAAGAAAATCAGTGAAGTACTTGACCATGTTTTCAATGGCACGAGTACCGATTATGTGGTCATGGACCGGCAGATAGTCCTCTCCCCGAAGGAATACCTTGCTGAAGTAAAATCTTCCATGCAGCAGCAAACCGTTACCGGGACAGTACTCGATGAGAATGGTGATCCTCTGGCCGGCGTGAACATCCTGATCAAAGGGACCACCACTGGTGTGATCACCGATGCAAATGGCTACTACAGCATTGAAGCCGATGCGGATAACACCCTGGTTTTTTCTTTTATCGGATACGTCAGCCAGGAAGTATTGGTTGGAAACCAGACCACCATCGATGTTCAGCTTGAACTTTCAGCGGTAGGCCTTGAAGAGGTGGTGACCATTGGATATGGAACCGTGAAAAAGAGTGACCTGACCGGTTCCGTCGGTTCTGTAGACGGAGATGATCTCAACAGGGGAGCGATTTCCTCCGTGGAGCAGGCGCTGCAGGGAAAAACTCCTGGAGTGATGATCAGACAGACCTCCGCAGAACCGGGTGGAGAACTATCGGTGAGGATCAGAGGCTCGGGTTCCATCACAGCCGGGAACGAACCCCTCTACGTCATTGACGGTATTCCGGTGACCACTACCAATATTACAGGCAGCGGCACCTCGTATGATCGCTTGCAGGTTCGAAGCAGCGCGCTCACCTCCCTGAATTCAAACGATATTGAATCGGTTGAGGTCCTGAAAGATGCGTCCGCCACCGCCATTTATGGTTCCAGGGGAGCCAACGGGGTTGTGCTGATTACCACCAAGAAGGGCTCGTCCGGAAGAATGAGTGTCAATTACAACGGATATGGCGGGATTCAGTCCGTCGAAAAGAAAATCGATCTGCTAAGCACCGAGCAATATATTGAAGGGCTGAACAATCTGAGAAGTGAACTGGGAGAAGCACCCGAGTTCACCCCCGGGGATATCTCTGCCATTGGTGCCGGTACAGATTGGCAGGATTATGTCATGCAGACCGGAGTCATCCAGGAGCACAACCTCTCCATCTCAGGAGGTACCCAAAACAGCCAGTATTACATTTCCGGGAATTACTTCGACCAGGAAGGGATCATCAAAAATACGGGCATCAAGAAATACATTTTCAGGACCAACCTGGAGCAGACCGTCAAGGAAAAGCTGGTCATCGGTCTGAACCTGAACGCCAGTATGATCAATTCGGATAATTCGCTGGAAGGACTGCAGGAAAATGAAGATAGCGGTCCGGTGAATTCAGCGCTGGGTTACGATCCTACGGTCCCCATTACTACCCCAGACGTGGAATTCGGCAATTCCTTTGATCTGACTTTAACACATCCGGCCAGGATCCTGAACGGCATGTCATCCGAATCAGTAAAGACCAGGCTGTTTGGCAATATCACGGGCTCCTATGAGATTATCGACGGTTTGCGTGCGAGAGTACTTGCGGGTATTGACCGCAATGTGGTAAGGAGTGACTTCTACAGCAACCGTTTGACCATCAACGGAGGTGCACGAAATGGGATCGCACAGGTCAATGAAGTGGAACGAACCCACCTTCTTACCGAAGCCACCCTCTCCTATATGAAGGATATTAATGAATCCAACCGGATCAATGCGGTCGCGGGTGTAACCTACGAAAATGTGGTGGACAGGAATTTCCGTTCAGAAGCCGAAGGTTTCCCCAGTGATGCATTCATGACCAATAACCTGGGGGCCGGTGACCCCACATTGTCCTCTGTCAATTCGTACAAAGGCGAATACAGCCTGCTATCTTACCTGGGACGGGTCATTTATTCCCTGTATGATAAATACATGGTCACTGCCTCATACAGGATAGATGGTTCCTCCAGGTTTGGCGCCGATAATAAATGGGGATATTTTCCCTCAGTGGCAGTGGGATGGAGTTTGTCCGATGAGCTTTTCATTCCTGACGTTTTCAGCCAGCTGAAATTACGGGCAAGCTGGGGGATCACCGGTAATCAGGATATCGGGAACTATAATTCACTGATGACCCTGGTGCCCGGAACCGTCTGGCTCGGAGATCAGGCACAGCCGATCGTGAATCCGGCACGCAAACCAAATCCGGATCTGAAATGGGAAGAAACAGCACAGTGGAACATAGGGATCGATTATGGGTTTATGAATAACAGGATTCAGGGAGCCATCGATTACTATATCAAGGATACCAAGGACCTGTTGCTTGATCTGCCTTTGCCCATATCCAGCGGATACTCCTCTATTCTGACAAATTTG
>CBDTYO010000275.1:0-5776 GCA_965364615.1 uncultured Bacteroidia bacterium | reverse complement strand
TCCTGAAGAGGAAGAAGCAGAAGCCATCCTCAGTTTTCAGGAACTGGCCAGGGATCATGGGGTCTATTTATGTATTTCCTATGTTTCGATGCCCGAATTGCTGGAAGGGGAGCATAAAGAATTTATGGGCTACATGGAGCTTTCAGACGAAGAAGAAGAGGGCCGAAACATGGCAGTACTGATTGACGACCGTGGTGAAATCGTGGCTACATACCAGAAACACCACCTGGTTTTCGGCGAATCCACATGGGTGCTCGAAGGTCCGGGGATCATTCCGGTGGTGGAAACGCCCCATGGGAGAGTCGGGCTGGTCATTTGCAGGGACATGGAATTTTCTGACTACATGAGACAGGCCGGGAAACAAGACGCCGATATCGTTCTGGCCCCCTCCTATGAGGCAATCAGCAGTTTATCAATTACATATGCCCAGATGCTGCGAAGTGTCGAACAGGGCTTTTCATTCGTCCGGCCCTGTGCCAACGGTCTGTCCGTAGCGGTGGATTTCCACGGAAGGGTTCTATCTTCGATGAACAGTTTTACAAGCTCCCAATCGGTCATGTATGCCGATGTGCCGACAAAAGGGCGCAAAACCCTGTATACGTTTACCGGCGATTTGTTCGCCTGGATGTGTATCTTCGTTTTGTGCGGATTCATTCTGCTCGCAAAGTACCCGGGAATTGGCCGGAGATAGCGGGCTTTGAAGATGAATTTTCCCGTCGAGGATATGGCCAGTGTCGCCTTTCGTGTTCATTGAATCCGTAAAATGGACACAACAATCCTTAATCTGGCTATTGATTTGCTATAGAAAGACGGTTTACTTTGTATCCTATAAATAAGGCAGTATGAAAGATTTCTGTTACAAAGTAGAAACGATCAGCAGTTTACACGAAATTGCAGGCCTCGAAAAGCCCAGGCACCCTTTGGTAACCATCATTGATTACTCAAAGGTTGACATGATAAATGCTCCGGAATCAGGAAGTTATGTGTGTGATTTTTACGCTGTAAATTTCAAGAGTCATTGCAGTTTTTTATATGGAAGGCAAACATTCGACCATCAGGAAGGAACCATGCATTGCACTGCGCCCGGTCAGATCATTACATTTGATCGAAGTGAGGAGAACGAAAAATCCGAAGGGTGGGGATTGTATTTTCACCCCGAGCTGATCCGGAATACGAATCTTGGAGATCGAATCAATGAATATACTTTTTTTGCATATGGCGAAAACGAAGCTTTGCATCTTTCTGAACATGAGAAGAAGACATTGGTATCCATCCTCAAACAGATGGAAGTCGAATACAACACAAATATGGACCAGTTTTCTCAGGAACTGATTCTCTCCAACATTGAACTGCTGTTAAACTACTGCAAAAGGTTTTACGGCAGGCAGTTTATTTCCCGGACAAATCAAAACAAAGATGTAATCGTCAGGTTTGAAAAGTTCATATCCCATTATTTTAATTCCGGAGAACTGCAGGAAAAAGGCATCCCTTCAGTTAAATTCTGTGCTGAATTTATGAACCTTTCCCCCAATTACCTGAGTGATTTATTGAAAAGCGAAACAGGCAAAAATACCCAGGAGCATATACAGTTTTATATGCTTGAAAAAGCTAAAAATCTTCTGGCCAAACCAGGGCTTAGCATAAGTGAAATATCCTATGAGCTGGGATTTGAGTATTCACAAAGCTTCAGCAAGTTCTTTAAGAAGAAAGTAGGTGTTTCACCAAAAGTATACAGGGCAGGATAAATCAACAAAAAATGCAAAGAGCACTTCATCATTCAACTCTTAAATTCGTAAGAGTGGCAGGAATACTATGCCTTTTAAGTTTACTGATTCCCACTTTAAACTGGGTGTTTGTATTATCTCCGTTTCTATCGTCGGAAATCATGTTCGAAAATGAACTTCTATTTCGGTTCAATATCATCAATCAGATTATCAGTGCAATAACCATTGGTATGCTTGGTGTTTATTTGCTTCTGATCTTAAAGCATGTTGGTAGAAGCGCTTCTTTTATAGCATTGGTTTTTAAATGCTTCGAAGCTGTTTTAACCCTGGTGTTGGCATTGTTTTTTCTGATCGCTTTTGTCATGCTGAGGGCCGGATCATTCGAAGGACCATTATTCACGGAGTTACTCAGTAAATACCCTTCATTATTGGCCGTTGCTGGTATTTTTCTTGGGCTAAGCATGTTTGTTTTTTCCCTGTTGTTCTACCGCTCTGGTGTCATTCCTAAATGGTTAGCCGGATGGGGTATCGTTTCATACGCCCTTGTAGTGGTATACGATAGTACCCAGATACTCTCTGACGACACCTGGGTATTCTTTCAGATTATCGCCAGTGCGTTGGTGTTTTTATGTCAGTTAACCATAGGTGTTTACCTTATTTTTTTCAGTCAAAATAGTACACAATGAAAGCGGTTATTTATCGAAGGTATGGTGCACCCAGTGTGCTTGAATATACCGAAACAGAAAAACCTGTACCCGGGAACCACGAGGTCCTGATCAAGGTGATTGCCTCCACTGTCACCTCAGCAGACTGTATGATGCGCAGGGGGGGTACTTTATTGAGTTCTATTCTCCTCGGGATTCGCGGACCCAGGAAGAAATATCAAATCCTGGGCACTGAGTTTTCGGGAGTCATTGAATCCATAGGCAGCAAGGTAACAAGGTTTAAGCCTGGAGATGAAGTGTATGCCTTCCGGGGTTTTGGCACGGGCTGTTATGCGGAATATAAGTGTATGAAGGAAGATGCTTCCATATCATTAAAGCCTGAGAATATGAGCTTTTCCGAAGCTGCTTCCACCGTAGATGGATCCACAACCGCATTGTTTTTTTTAAAGGGAAAGGCAAATATTCAGGAAGGGCAAAAAGTGCTGATTAATGGAGCATCGGGTAGTATAGGAACTTTTGCCGTTCAGTTGGCCAGATATTTTGGGGCGGAAGTGACGGGAGTTTGCAGTACAGCAAACATCGAAATGGTGAAGTCGCTGGGGGCGGATCATGTGATTGATTACACAAAAACGGATTTTACCCAGACAGGTACATCTTATGATATCATATTTGATACAGTAAGCAAAAGTTCTTTTTCTCAGAGCAGGAAAGCCTTAAAGGAGGGAGGGAAATATATAGTCACAGTAATGACTCTTAAACGTGTGATCCTGGCCTTATTGACAAAGCTGAGCAGGAAGCGGAAACTCATTATTGCCATGTCGATCGATAAGAAAGCGGACCTGGCATTCATCAAATCCCTGATCGAGCAGGGGCATATCAAAACGGTGATCGATAAGCGCTACCGGCTTGACGAAATCTCCCAGGCGCATCAATATGTCGAGCTGGGACATAAGCGGGGCAATGTGGTGGTTGAGATCTGAAAATTTTGCACGCGCAACGATTCGGCGCAATGATTCCATAGTAAGAGGTAACCCCATCCCTTGCCAGACGGTCATCGCATCTATCCTGACAAAATTGTCATATATGGAAATAAATATTGCCGTATATGATAAGATATGGGAGGGGGTTCAACTATAAATCGCACAAATACAGCATATTGCATTTTCTGGCATCATTATGGCAAAGGATCGGCATCCGGGCCAAATAAAAAGCAGCAATCACCTCATAAAAACAATGCGATGGCAAAGAAGAGCACACCTACAAAGCATCGGGGCGCATTTCGCTTTTTGATCAGGCTTTTTCAGATCATCCTTTATATCCCTGTTCAGATCCTGTTTATTCCCGTGGCCATGGCAGGATTGGTCATCGGATTGTATAAGGAATTCGGGGGAAGCAGGAAACTTGGCGTCTCGTTCTCGGCAGGCCAGGTGCTCCAATCAAGGTGGTTCATGCATTATTTTGGCACCAGGCCGGATCCGCTTACCGTGGCATTTACGAAGAGATTTCCCTGTGAATCACATTTTTGTTTGTGGTCCATTATGGGGGCCCTGATTCTCTCCCGGCGCCTGTTTGGATTTACCACCAGGCTTTCGGCAGTGGCTGATCCTGAAGATGCGGATTTGGCGGCAACGTCGGGCAGCCGGATGATCATGTTTGATAAGATCATGGATCAGCATGTGGGAGATATGGAGCAGATTGTGCTTCCGGGGGCGGGCTTCGATCTGATCACCTTGCGCTATACCAAGGGAAAGCCCATGAAGGTATTTGAACTGGACCAGGTAAATACCCTCAGGGTAAAAATCGACACCCTGAAAAAGGCCGGCATTGAACACGACTGGATCCATTTCATTCCGGTGGATTACCAGTGCGAGTCCTGGATAGAGAAACTTCTGGAAGCGGGTTTTGATCCCGCGAGAAAGACTTTGTTCCTGTGGCAAAGTGTTTCTTTGTACCTCGAAGCGGATGAGGTCAAAGAGGCACTCCGGGGTATGGCAGATTTATGTCCGGAAGGAAGTGTCATCGTTCAGGACTTGTATTCGGAATCATACATCCGGGGTACATACTCCTCTCTTGCCAAAAAGAATATGCGCTTGATCGCAAAGATGGGAGAACCTGCAAAGTTCGGGATTGATATGACAGATAATCCTCAGGCAACCGTTGAATCATTTTTAAATGAATGTGGATTGCGGATGACCAACTATATCCAATTTGGAGAAAGGCTGGGCATCGAACCATTTTACTGCATCGTCGAATCTGAGAAATTAGCAATCGCTGAATCTCCATGAAAGGAAGAAGAGTCATTTGGCAGGGATTTCATTTCTTGCTTATTATACTGGTTTTCTGGATCTTATTTGAAGGCGGGTTACAAACGGTTTCCTCCTGGTTCGGGACATCCTGGGTTCCTGGCGATCGCACCAGAAGGATCCTTTTATTCAGCACCTCCCTGGTTCTCTTTCTGAGGTGGGGGCTGACAAATTTCTACCTGCTGAAGCGGAAGATGACCTGGGCCGAGATCATCGTCGTCAGTATGGAACTTCTTTGTATTCACACCTCTTATAGTGTTTTAGGGGGACAGGTGGCGGGTTCTGTAGGAATAGCTGCGTGGATCGGCATCGGGTTGTTTGTCATCGGATCGTGCCTTAATACCGGTTCAGAAATCCTGCGTCACCAATGGAAACGGGACCCTCGCAACCAGGGAAAGATTTATGACAAAGGATTGTTTAGGTATTCGATGCACATCAACTATTTTGGCGATGTGGTCTGGGCCACGGGAATGGCCCTGATTTCAGGAAGCATCTGGATATTTCTTATCCCCTTATATATGAGTGGCGGATTTATTTTTCTGCATATTCCCCGGCTGGATAAATACCTTAAGGAACGATACGGTGACCAATATGAAGCATATGCTAGCAAAACCAAAAAATTAATCCCTTATATTTATTAGTTGTGTACAAGCAAAAAGGGATGATAATACCAAATAAGACGCACCAAAAGATCAAGCTAAAAGACGGCCGAAATTGGGTTTTTCTTAATGGGGAGATCCACAGGTAAACCTATTTTTGAGTTTCACGACAATCCATCTTCACGACCAGGCAGCATTCGATAATCCCAGGATTAAGCAACAGTATTTAGACACGATTCTCGAAGCTTTCCGGGCGGGTCCCGATGGTATCATCCTTACCGATCACCAGCTTGCTGCCCTGGATAATAAGAAGGCAGCCCAGGCCAGACACACTTGATGAAACACTCGCATTTTAACAATTAATGAATGATTTTCATTTGTTTATTCAATATTGTAGCAAATAAACCAATTGAAAACAATAGCATTGCGGTGATAATAAAAACGTAATTTAGACCTACTAAGTTCAGTAATCTGCCATTTATATA
>CBDTYO010000274.1:0-5789 GCA_965364615.1 uncultured Bacteroidia bacterium | reverse complement strand
CTTGTAGTTGAGTATCTCGATTTATGTCGATCACATAGGCTGGCTTGATCTCCTGCAGAAGTGTTCTTTTTGCATCCGGGTCATGGACCCCGATCAATTCTTCATCCAGGGCCACTGGAATCAAAGGATCTGCGCAAAGCTTCGCCAGGGCCGCAGGCTGACCGGCTGCGATGGGTTGTTCAATGGAGTGGATGTCAAAGGGGGCAAATTGCTCCATGGCATCGACTGCCTCTTCAGGCGACCAGGCCCCATTGGCATCCAGGCGGATCTCCAGTTGTGAATGACCGAATTCTGATCTGATCCAACGGAGCAGATCAAGCTCCACCTTGAGATCCAGGGCACCCACCTTGAGCTTCAGCACCCTGAATCCCAGCTTTATCTTTTCCCGGATCTGATGGATCATGAAGTCCCGGCTCCCCATCCAGATAAGGCCATTGGTGGGGATGCCCGTCTTTCCCCTGGTAAAGTCTGATTCAAACAGCAACCTCTTTCCTCCCCGCTCAAGGTCAAGCAGGGCCGTTTCCAGCGCGAACTGGATTCCGGGTGCATGTGGCAGAGCCTGCAGGGGATCCATTTCACCCAGGCTGATCAGTTTGCAAAGGTGGTCGATCCGGATGACACATTCATCCGGATCCTCCAGGCTGAGCCCGGGAATGACCGATACCTCTCCCAAACCCGTGGTACCATCCCCGGCGGTGAGCTGAATAAACCAGCAAGGCTTTTGTCTGAGCACGCCACGGGAGGTTCCGGCAGGATGAATAAATGTTAAGGGATGGGCAATATATGAGGCACGATACATCTAAAGCACCAATCCTAGTCCGAATGACAGCGAAAACAGCAGTGTGGTCACAGCCAGTTTTTTCAATTCCCCGTTCAACTCCACGGGAACCGTATTGGTGATCACCTTCAGTACATCGGATATCATCAAGGGTACCGGCAGCAGGAAAATTAACTGGTAGTAGGATTCGAAATGGAGGAGGGTATAAATCACAGCCAATACCAGGGCGGTAAAGAGCAGAATCACGTGGTAAACCTTGGCCCAGGGTACTCCCATCCTGACCACCAAAGTGTGCTTTCCGTTCAGGGCATCGTTGTCATGATCCCGCAGGTTGTTCAGATTCAGCACGCCTGCACTGAACAGCCCCACTGAGGAAGCCGGCAAGAGAATGGTGATATGAAAAGACTGGGTATGCAGGTAATAGGTCCCCACCACCCCCAGGATCCCGAAATAGATAAATACCATGATGTCCCCGAAACCTACATATCCATAAGGCCGCTTCCCGATGGTGTATTTGATGGCAGCATAAATGGCTGACACACCCATCAGAAAAAAGAGGGCATAAAGCAAAGTATTGCCTCCCTGAAGGCCAAACCAGATAAGCAGAGAACCTGAAACCAGGCTCAGCAGGACAAATAAAGCAATCATCCATCTTATCTGCCGCTGGGTCACCAATCCGGACTGCGTCACCCTCAGGGGACCCAGGCGTTTTTCATTGTCGGTGCCCTTTCTGGCATCCCCGTAATCATTGGCCAGGTTCGAGAGGATCTGCAGCAGGAGGGTGGTGAGGGTGCCAAAAATAAATACGCCCCATTTGAACCTGTTTTCAGCAAAGGCCAGAAGACTTCCCAGGGCGGTGGCAGAGACTGCCAGGGGAAGGGTGCGAAGGCGAAAAGCCTTCAGCCATATTTGAGTGGTGTTCATTCGCTTACAAAGCTAGTGAAAATCTTTGAGTTAAGGCTCAGGGCAACTTGGGAAACTGGTCCCAGTCAGGATCCCGTTTCTCAAGAAAAGCATTCTTCCCCTCCTGGGCCTCGTCGGTCATGTAATAGAGCATGGTGGCATTGCCGGCCAGTTCCTGGATCCCGGCCTGGCCATCCAGTTCTGCATTCAGTCCGGCCTTGATCATGCGCAGGGCAATGGGACTGTGCTTCATGATTTTTCTGCACCATTCCACGGTGGTATCCTCCAGCTCATTCAGGGGAACCACCTTGTTCACCAGGCCCATCTCCAGGGCCTCTGATGCAGTGTATTGCTCACAAAGGAACCATATTTCCCTGGCCTTTTTCTGTCCCACATGCCTGGCCAAAAAAGAGGAGCCAAAGCCCGCATCAAAACTTCCCACCCTGGGGCCGGTCTGGCCAAACCTGGCATTTTCAGAAGCGATGGACAGATCGCAGACCACATGCAGCACATGTCCTCCCCCGATGGCGTAGCCATTGACCATGGCCACCACGGGTTTGGGAAGGCTCCGTATCTGCCGTTGTACGTCCAGCACGTTGAGCCTGGGCACCCCATCCTTGCCCACATAGCCTGCAAAACTCTTTACATTCTGATCTCCACCGCTGCAGAAAGCCTTATCGCCTTCACCGGTGAGGATGACCACCCTGATGTCGGGGTTCTCCCGGCAAAGCACCAGGGCCTCGCTCATTTCCCGGGTGGTATCCGGGGTAAACGCATTGTAGTAACGGGGCCTGTTGATGGTGATCTTGCCGATGCCTTCAAAATACTCAAATCGGATCTCCTCAAATTCCTTGAGGCTTTGCCATACTCTGTTCTCCATGTATTACAATATATTTTAACCAAATAACTCTTTAAAGATACGACTATTTTCAGCGGAGGTGGTATCCACCTCCAGCACAGTCAAGTGGGAGCCTTCAGCAAAAAGGGCTTCCAACTGATCATCCAGGTCATCCTTTCCATCTACCCTGAGAAAACCACGGCCAAAGGACTGGGAGAGCAATTCAAGGGATACCGGATGATGCGTTACACTGAACTCCTCGAAAAACGGCATGTTTTCGGGTCCCTCCAGCAAGCGGAAGATTCCCCCGCCCCCATCGTTCAATACCACGATCTTCAAATTGTCAGGAAAATTCTTGTTCCACAAAGCATTGGAATCATAAACGAAACTCAGGTCACCCAGCAGCAAGAGGTGGAGATCCCCGGAAACCATGGCCGCTCCCACGGCTGCGGACACCGATCCGTCGATGCCCGAGGTGCCCCGGTTGGAGCAATAGGTCAGTCCGGGACGGGCCCGGAACAGCTGGGAGTTTCGGACGGTGGCACTGTTGCCCAGGTGTACCACCGTTCCCCCCGGAACCCTCTGCAGGATCCTGTAAACAGCTACCAGGTTGCAGTAAGGAGCCTCGTCCAGGTAGCCTGCGGCACGCAAAGATTCCCTTTCCTGCAAACCCAGCCAGGTCCTCTGATAGGAATTCTCCACCGATCTCTTCCATTTACCGGCCAAAAGCCCGAGCCATCCGGTAACGGGAACCTCTTCCGGGATCTGTATGATTTCTGCCTTGTCCAGGGAATTCACAAACAACCTCATCCGCTTGCTGACCATTTGCTGCCCGAAGGCGATGACCACATCGGGTGCAAGATCATCCAGTTCATCCGGGCCGGCTCCCCCCAGGACCAGCTCGGGCACGGTAACGAAGTGCTCGGATGCCAGGTTGGACAGGTTTTCAGCCACCACTGCCACCTGGCCCCCGTCCAACAGATTTTCCAGGGCTTTGCGAATTTCATTCTCGAGATCGATCCGGTGCAGCGATTTGCAGAGAAAGTGCACCACCCAATTCCGGATCACCGGATCTATTATTGTCTTTTTGCAAGGCAATCAAGGGTTCGGGCAGGGTCACATAGAGGGGTTCAGCCAGAGGCAGGTTCACATGAACAGGACCCTGCGGATGCCGGATGGCCTCTTGAAGCAGAAGTTCCACCGATAAAATACTCCGCTGTAAATCCTCCAGGCTTCTGAGCTGGACAGGAAACTCAAAAAAGCCCTTGGAATGATTAAAATAGGGGGCTCGCTGGTCAATGACCTGGTTGTTGAACTGGGGGAGGGTTTCACGGGGCCGGTCAGCCGTCAGCACCACCAGGGGCAGCTGCTGATGAAATGCCTCTGCCACCGCCGGAGAAAGGTTGAGCACAGCAGTTCCCGAGGTAGTGACCACCACCACAGCTTCACCTGTCTGCCTGGCCATCCCCAGGGCCACATACCCTGCTGACCGTTCATCCACCAGGCTGTGACAATGGAATTGTTTCCGGGAAGTAAATAACTGGATCAAAGGCGCATTCCGGCTTCCGGGAGCGATAATCACCTGTTTTGCCCCCATCCTTTCCAGGACAGTAGCCATTTCGCTGATGTGCTGGAGGTGGTGCATGGCTATACATCCAGGTTTTTGATGTACAGTCCCAGAAATTTCAGCAGCGACTCGGCCTTCCAGCGGGTTTCCTTCCACTCCTCTTCAGGATCGGAATCCAGGGTGATTCCGCCTCCAACATACAGGGAAATATAATCCGGAGTGATCTTCATGCAGCGCAGATTCACAAAAAGATCTGTTCCTGTTTCCCGGTTTACGGGACCCATAAATCCTGTGTAATAATCCCGGTCGTGCGGTTCCAGCTGCTTGATGAAGCAGATGGCCTCCTCCTTGGGCTGTCCGGCTACTGCAGGAGTGGGATGCATGGCATCCACAAATTCCCAGAGGCGATCGGTAATTTTTTCAAGTCCCAGGGTAAAATCCGTGCGAAGGTGAAGAAGATTTCCTGCCTTTTTCACATAGGGGGAGCTTACCCTGTAATCCTTTACCCTGAACTCCCTCAACACATCGTGAATATAACGTGTCACGTACTCCTGCTCAAGCACTTCTTTGGCCGTCCATTTGTTGAGATCCAGGTGTTTTTCCGCATAAGGCCGGGTGCCAGCCAGGGAAACCGTGGAGATCAGTCCTTCGCTAAGTCGCAGCAGGGGTTCCGGGGAGGCCCCCATCCAGAAATGCTCATCGCTTTTGAACAGGTAGACAAAGGCATTGGGATGCTTCCTGCATATGGTCTGGAACAGGCGGGGAACAATATCCACGTGATCGCCCCTTACCACGCTGATTCGGGAAAGCACCGCCTTCTGGAAAGCTCCCTTGGCAATGGAGGATTTGATGGCGTTTACCTGCTCCATGTATGTCTTCTTGCCGGTGACCACGGGAAAGGCTCCGTTCCACCGGGGCCCGGGCCTCGGATCCAGGCTATCCACCCTTTTCACTGTCTCCCTGGTGATGTCCCGGGTGTCAATAACAAGGTCGGGTTTCACCAGGATGTACCTGTGTCCGTTCCTGGTGTCGAAGGGGGCCATGATAAAGCCAGTCTCGCCGCAAATATCAAGAATGGAGTTCCACTGGACATTTCCGGGCGTGGTCTGAATGTAGGTGCTGGAAAATTCCTGCTGGGGCAGACGAAAGGTGACAAAAGGAAGATTTTTTGAAATACAGGCACCATGAATTTTGATCAGACCCTTGTTCATTGTGTTCGTTCAGCGTGCTGCTTACTGCTTTTTCGGTTTAATACTATTGGTAACACGGCTGATAGAAATAAGTTTGCCGCTCTGGTCCTTAATTGTCACATCCCATATATGCTTAAAATCAGCTCTTACCTGCAGTTTGGCCCTGGCCTTCAGTAAGCCTTCCCTGGCAGGAGACAGATGCTGACTGTTCACAGAAGAACCCAGTACATCGTAGCGCTCCGGATCCACCAGTAAATAGGAAGCTGCACTGCCCACACTCTCGGCCAGGGAAATCAGCGCCCCGCCATGCACCACTCCCATGGGCTGGTAGAGATTGGGCGTTATCTCCATCTCAGCATCCAGTGTGGTGTCTGTATGTGCAGTAAATACGATGCCCAGCAGGTCCATGAAAGTATCCTTGCAGGCCCTGTTTAATGCTTCAATCTTCATTTTCTTCCCTGGATTGGTCCAAAGATGCCATTTCCTCCTGTTTCTTTTCCAGGATCAGCTGCA
>CBDTYO010000273.1:0-5796 GCA_965364615.1 uncultured Bacteroidia bacterium | reverse complement strand
CGTTCCCAGGGGATCGATCTGGAAGCTGCACTGATCTTCGGTGGACTCCCAGTGACTTACTTTGTCGGCCGGGATGAGCTCCCTGAAATTATTGAAATCGGTGATGAAGGCATAGATCTCCTTTTCGTTGTATGCAGACTTCCCTATTTTGCTCTCTATCTTCAATGCTATCTGATTTTATCTTTGGGTTGAGCCTTCCATTGGCTGGGATTCTTTCTCCACTCCTGCAGCAGGGAGACTTGTTCGGGCAGGATGTCGCCCGACTGGAGGGCCGATTCAAGGAGGGTGTGATAATCCGTCAGGGTGTGGAGGGCTACCTTCGCCTGGCGGAAGTTGTCTTCGGCCAGGGGGAAACCATAGGAGAAAATAGCCACCATCCCCTGCACCTCAGCTCCGGCCTGCCTCAGTGCCTCCACGGCCTTCAGGGAACTGGCCCCGGTACTGATAAGATCTTCCACCACCACCACTTTTTGTCCGGGTACCAATCGTCCTTCAATCAGGTTTTGACGTCCGTGTCCTTTGGCTGAGGGTCTCACGTATACAAAGGGCAGCTTCATCTCTTCGGCCACCAGCACCCCCTGTGCAATGGCTCCGGTGGCCACTCCGGCCACCAGGTCGGGAGCGGGGTAATGGTCGTGTATCAGACGGGTAAAAGCTTGCTTGATAAATTTCCTGATCTCCGGATAGGAAAGGGTGACGCGGTTGTCACAGTAGATGGGTGAAAACCATCCTGAGGCCCAGGTAAAGGGTTTTGTCGGTTCAAGGATAATTGCTTTACTTTGCAGCAAAAGACTGGCTACTTTTCGACTTATTTCTGCCATTCAGCAAATGTATAAAGTTTTTTTCAACGACAGAACGGTCTATTTCGGGGATAATTTCCCCAGGGCTTTTGAAAGAAATAAAGGTCTTTTCTACAAATACAACAACCTGCAGGAACTGAATGAACTCATCGAATTGTTCAGCGCCCTGAACCAGATCCACAGCCTGTACATTTTTCACGATGACATGCTGATGGTGATCGAAGAATTCAAAGCTTGCTTTCTTTATATCGAGGCAGGGGGAGGATTGATTTTCAATGCCCGTCAGGAATTCCTGGCCATCATGCGGAACGGGGTTTGGGATCTTCCCAAGGGAAAGCTGGAGAAAGGGGAGGATTTTCAGGGAGCCGCGCAAAGGGAGGTACTGGAAGAGACGGGCCTGAAGGGATTAATCATGAAGGAACCCCTCATCTCCACCTATCATACATACCGGGAAAAGGGCCGGAAAGTCCTGAAAAAAACCAGGTGGTTCGAGATGGAATATGCCGGGAAGGCCCCACCGGCTTTACAGGAAGCTGAGGGCATCACCGATTTCAGGTGGGTGAAACCCGGGCAAACAGATTTTATCCGTCAGAATACCTACGCGAGCATTCTGGATGTACTCTACATGCGAAAGCTGCTTTGATCAGATCTCTCCCCTGGATCGCATGATTCTGAATAGCTGTTGCTCAAATCCATCTGTGGGAAGTGTGGCCGGTGAAAGCAGGAGTTTTCCTTCCCGGTCGATCAGGTAGGCAGTGGGATAGGCCCGTACCTGGTAGTCGGTCAGGACACCTGGCTGATACTGGTAGTGAAGTGCTTTCCAACCATAGCCGTTCCTGGACATAAATTCCCTCAATTCGCTCTTCTCCCCGGATGCCATGACGGTGACCACATTGAGATAGTCTGCATGCTTTTCGGTGTAGGACTGGAGAAAGGGATATTCCATCATGCAGCCATAATGATCAGGAGTTCCGAAGAAAAGGTAAGTGTATTTGCCTTTGAAATCTTCCAGGGTGAAAAGCTTCCCGTCCAGATCTTCCAGGGAGAGTGGGGGAGGCTCATGACCCGTCACCAGGCTGGAAAGTTTGTTTTTAAGTTGCATTGCATAGGTTCCGAATTCTGCCGACACCGGATCACCAGCCATGGAATCCAACATGATCAGAAGGGCTTCCTTGTGGTAGTCCCCCTGGTAGAAGAGCTCGGAAAACTCCTGGAGCAGGATCAATTCCGCCAGGGTATCACTCCAGACAGCAGGGTGTTTCAGCACCAATTCACGGGCCCGGCGAAAATCCTGCGTGCGATTGATCAGGCTCCTGAGTCCCTGACCTTCATCGGTTTGAGAATAGTAGAATATGAAATCCTTGAACATCGCCCTGAACAGCTCCACAAAACCAGGGTGCCATTCCATGACAGTTGGTCCCAGGAATTCAAGACTGATATCCTCCAGGCCTGTGCGCCCTTCATTCAGTTTCAATATGCCGTACCTGAATCTTCTGTAAGAGGAAAAGAAGGGGTTTACCTGGTCACTGTATTCAGATTCCAGGTGCTGTATGAGTGAATCGGTATTGCTGCTAAGCCCCTTTCGTCTCTGCAAAATTACCTGGTTGTTGATCCCTGCAAAACGGGAATCAAAATCGGCAATGGCACCGTTAATTTCCTGCTCTCCGGGAATGGTTTCCCCGGTGGCCTGGGAAGTCCGGGAGGAGACCGGCAGCGGGATTACCACAGCCTGATAAAAGGGGGAGATCCTGTCATCCCTCTCTTTCTCAGCGTATTCAGGGAACACTACTTCATAGTGATAGCCGGGCTCCATGTACAGATAGGCCTGGAACATTCCGGTTTCAAATTGCACCACCCGCGGTGATTCCAGGGGGATATCTACCTCAAAAGTGCCCTCCTCGCTGCATACTGCCACGTCAGAAAACTCATATACGGTGATCACCGGATTCCAGGCGATGCTGATGTAAACAGTCTTGCCTGCATACCCTGGCCCGGAACCATGCAGCGTGGCGGTCTGACCGGTGCAGATCATCCACCCCCAGAGCAATACTGTAAAAATGAACCCAGGTCTTCTCATCCAAGATACTCCTTGATATCGATACCCTTTGGCAGAAATTGTGAAGCATCGCCTTTGTTCCAGATGATTTCGCGGATGATGGTAGAATTGACAGGGGTATGTTCAGGAGTGGTCAGCAAAAATACAGATTCCACCGAGGGCAGCATCCGTTTATTGATCTGGGCAATGGCCCTTTCATATTCAAAGTCGGCGGCGGTGCGGATGCCCCTCAGCATGTGGGTTGCCTTTACCTTCCTGCAAAAATCCACAGTGAGACCTTCAAAATAATCGGCACTCACCTGGTCGTTGGATTGGAAAACCTGGTTGACCATTTTCACCCGGGCCTCTAACTTCAGCAAGGGCTTTTTGGTGGAATGTACCCCAATGGCAACAATGATCTGATCAAAAAGGCTCAGGGCCCGGAGGACAATGTTTTCGTGACCCACTGTAAAAGGATCGAACGATCCGGGAAAAACAGCGATCTTCTCCATCTGTTTTTTTTTCAAAGGTAGTGTTTTAGTTGATTTCTTTCTTTTTGTTGGCATTTACGAACAGGACATTGCCCAGCTTGTCGTAGCCGGTAAATTGTTTATACCCTTCAGTGGTCAGCTGCTCCTGCCGGAATCCGATAATGGTCAGATCTGCATCGGCGGAAACTTCCCCGATGATCTCCCTGTTGCTTTGTTCGCCTCCTGCACTGATCAGGTTCACATTGGCCAGAGAAATGGGCAGCCTGCCCTCTTTGATCAGGAGCTTGAGTTCCTCCTGTCTCCGCGTGATGGCTTCAGGTTGGTAAATGGCAAATATTTTGATGATCCCTTCTTTCCATTCAGGATGGCCCAGAATGATGTACCCAATGAGGATCATCAGGTTGGCATTGTCAAAATCAGAAGGTGTGATCCAGATATGAATCTGTTTTTTGTAGCCGAAGCCCTTGTAAGAAGTACTCAGTATACACAAGTCGAAACCCGTCGCATAAAGGATGTCATGCGTGTTTAAAGCTTCCTCCAGGGCTTCAGGCTCCGTCTGGGAGAACTCAAAGAGCATCATGTTGTTGCCTTTCCCGGAGATTCCTGAAAGCTGTATCACCTGGGCTATGGCTGAGGTGTAGGAAGGACTGATGATGGTATCGAGGTATACCCGGTTTTTGCTGCCTGCTGCCAGGTGAATGAGTTTGTTTAGGACCTCTTTGGACTCATTGTTGGTCTCTTCGGTCAGGAAGCCCTTGATGTAATGAATATACGTGCCAAAGCCATATTTCAGGGAGATCCACCGGAGTACGTCAAAGGCACTCCGCCTCATGAAGGTATCCTGTGAGACACATATGGTGAAGGGTCGCCAGTGTTCATCCAGATCCTCCCGGTCGGCCCTCTGGGCGAGGATCTGTAATTGCCTGCTGGCCTGGAACACCACCCCCCTGAAAAGATTGACCAATCCCTTTTCCTTCCTGTTGTAGGAGGCTACCATGGCATAGATTCCCGCCATGACAATGAGTGAGAGAAGGGCATAGGGAGCATTCATCTTGAACATGAGCCAGAAGGAAGTAATCGCTCCGATCAGGGAGATATACCACCTTGACCTGAATGTCGGGCGGTAGGAAGGATCTGCCGCAAAATGCTCAAGCAGGGAGATCAGGCAGATGGTGCCGTAGGTAAGCATGAAAAACATGGCAATGATCTGTGCTACAAAATCGATGTCACCGAAGGCTACAAATACAAAACCGATGATGATGCTGATCAGTCCGGCATTGGTGGGTTCATTGTCTTTTACCTTGCCCCGTGAGAGCCAGTTGTTGAGACCGGGTCCGGGGAATACCTCGTCGTATCCCATGGCCTGCAGGGTACGTGGAGCGACCATGATGGAACCCAGGGCGGAGGAGAGTGACGCGGCAGCCAGCCCGATGGGAATGATGGGTCCCCAGAGGGCTATCTTCTCCATGATCATTTGGTTCGAGGCCAGTTCATCGGGCGAAGCGGAAATGGCCAGTTTATAGACCACCAGGAGGTATACCACAAACCCTCCCAGGGTGGCCCACAAGGTTCCCCTGGGAATGGATTTGCTGGGATCCCGAAGATCCCCTGACAACCCCAGTCCGGCCACCAGTCCGGTAAATGCAGGGAATATGATGGTGAAGACAAAAAAGAAATCATCCGGGTCCTGGATCTGGGCATTCAGGATGAAAGACTGCTCCGGGTTGGTGGATTTGCCCAGGAAAAAGAACAGCAGGGAAGTAAAAAGAATGGCAACCACCACATAGAGGGCTTTCATGCCCATATTGGCTCCCCGGGTAAGGATGATCAGCGACAGGAAGGTCATGCTGGCCAGGCCCACCCATCGCTTATCGATCAGGGGGGTGTTGATTTGGTAGTGAAGGTAGCGGATAAGGGGGTCAAAAGCTTCTGAGAAGGCGATGACATAGAATGCCACACTGATGGCCTGACTCAGATAGAGGGCAATTCCAATGGCAGAGCCGATATTGAGCCCGAAAGACCGGCTGATGATATAGTAGGCCCCGCCACCCTGCACCTTCTGGTTGGTGGCAATCTCAGCCACGGCAAGGGCCGTGGGGATGGTCACCATGTGACCCAGGAATATGATACCGATAGCTCCGATAAATCCCTGATGGCCCACAGCATATCCGAACCTTAGAAACAGAATGGCTCCCAGAATGGTGGAGATGGTTGTCATGAAGACGGGCAGGGTACCAAAGCTGGCCGTGGTTCTATGGGATTGGGTGTTTGGAATTCAATAAGATGGTGTTGAGGAGGGAAGATGATAAAAAAAAATTGAATTCCTGACAGGCACAGGCTGTTTTTTGTCCTTGGGGGGAATTTTATATCTTGTGCCCCGAAGAGAAATGTGATTGCCGACCCTCATGGAAGATGCCCTGAAAATTCTGGTGGTGGATGATGAGCCTGAAGCCCGGGAACTGCTCAAATA
>CBDTYO010000272.1:0-5797 GCA_965364615.1 uncultured Bacteroidia bacterium | reverse complement strand
CAGAACTGGCAGGTAAAAATTACGTACATTCTCCGGCCTGGATTCTCCGGAAAACTCAAATTTCTTCTCTTCGGGATCCAGTAAAATTCTCGGAGAGTTCACAGTGGCTTCAATAATCAGCTTTTCCATGTGTTATGTGTTTATGTCTATTTTCATTGTAAAAAAGGAGTATCCTTCGTCCATGGGTTCAAAGGTATACTTGATATCCACCTCGGTACGTAAGGCCATGGTAATCAAACCCAGGCCGGCACCGGTGTCGGCATCCCCAGCTTCTTTATTTATCACCTCTTCATATAGGGATTTCAATTCTTCATTGTCCAGCTGGTTCACCTTGTCCAGTTTCAGCTTAAGGCTATCCACCAGCGCATCCAACACCAGGTTTCCCACAGAGATGGTGAATACATCCCCCTGCTTTTTGACGGTCAGCTTGGGGGTTCTGGCATTTCCCTGGGAATCGACCTGGTTATAGGCAGCATACTTGTAGATGTTGTCGATGCTTTCAACGACGGTTCCATAGAGCCGCTTCCTGACCGGTTTTCTCAGCTCCATAAAGGCAGGAGAACACTTCAGCTCGTTCAAAAGCTGCTCCATGGTTTCGAAGGAGATCGGGCCCCTGAAATCGATGATCACCTCTTCTTTTGACATCTTAGAAATCAAAGTAACAAAAAAAAAGCTGAATACGATTTTTACCGAACGAATTTGAATATATTCGTATAGAATGCCATAAATAATGAGTGAAGCCATCCTAAAAGCATTGATGCAGTTGTTTGCATTGATCGTCGATATCGATGAGATCCAGGAGATCTCCGAAAAAGAACGAGAAATCATACATTCCTTTCTCTCCAGGCAGCTAAACAGCGAGCTCACAGAGAAATACATGGGCATCTTTGAGAACTACCTGCTCCATTACCACCAGCATACCCTGGACAGGGAAAGTCTGAAGCAAAGGAAGAGAACCTCACTCACCGCCGTCAGGATCCTGTCCATTTGTGAACAGATCAATGAGGAGCTGGAGCAGAAGCAGAAGATCTATGTGATCATGCAGATGGTGGAATACATATCGTACGGGATCGAAATTCGGGATACCGAACTGGAATTTCTTCAGACAGTAGCCTTCGCTTTCAACCTGGATGAAGAAGAGTACCAGGACATCCTGAATTTTGTATTCTCCTCGTTGAAAAAGATTCCCCGCAAAGAGCTGGTCCTGGTGATCAACAGTGCCCTTGAGTCAAAAATCAAAGGGATGCACCATATCCACAACCATCATCTGGAGGGAGAGATATCGGTGCTCAGCATTCCCAGCGTCAACACCTATGTGCTCCGCTATCGTGGCAATGAAGACCTCTATCTGAACGGGCAGATTATCCTTCCCGGGATGACCTATACCTTCGATCATGGATCGTCCATCCGGGGACAAAACATCGATCCCATTTACTATACAGACGTAGCGGGCATTTTTTCCACGGCCACCATCACCACCAAAATCTCCTTTGTGGCACGTGAGGTGGAATTCCACTTTAAGAACAGTGATAACGGGATCCAGCATTTCAACCTCAATGAAGAGTCGGGCAGGCTCATCGGGATCATGGGCGGAAGCGGTGTGGGGAAATCCACCCTGCTCAATGTGCTGAACGGAAACCTGAAGCCCCAGAAGGGTGAAATCCTGATCAACGGATACAACCTGTACGATGAGAAGGAAAGGGAGCAACTCAACGGGGTCATCGGATTCATCCCCCAGGATGACCTCCTGCTCGAAGATCTGACGGTCAGGGAGAACCTGTATTACAACGCCAAACTTTGCCTTGATGACTATAACGAAGAACAGATCAACGAGGTGGTGGACCAGGTGCTCACCGACCTGGATCTTTACGAAATCAGGGACTTCAAGGTGGGTAAACCCCTGAGCAAGGTGATCAGCGGTGGCCAGCGGAAAAGGGTCAATATCGGACTGGAACTGATCCGGGAACCCTCCGTGCTCTTTGTGGATGAACCCACTTCGGGTCTTTCCTCGGTAGACTCGGAAATGGTCATGAACCTGCTTCGGGAGCAGGTGTTCAAAGGGAAACTGGTGATTGTGAACATACACCAGCCTTCATCCACCCTCTATAAAATGTTCGACCGGATCATTTTCATAGACAGGGGAGGATACCAGATCTATTGCGGGAATCCCTCTGAAGCAGTGATCTATTTCAAAACCAAAAGCAATCATGCCAATGCCAACGAGGATCAGTGCATCAGGTGTGGCAACGTGGATCCCGACCAGGTGCTTCAGATCATAGAGGCCAAGATTGTCAACGAGCATGGAAAACTCTCTCGTGTAAGAAGGGTGAGTCCCAAAGAATGGTTCGAACTCTTCAGGGGGAGCAATGGACAGGAAGTTCCGCAAAGGCCTTCCAAGGAACCCCTCCCTGAAAATCAGTATAGCATTCCGGGATTGTTTCACCAGGCCAGGATCTTTTTCCAAAGGGATGTGCTGGGAAAACTTGCCAACAAACAGTATGTCCTGCTCACCCTTTCATTGGCACCCCTGCTGGCCGCCATCATGGCCTTTTTTACCAAATACTTCAGCGGCACCACCACCAATCCGGAGGCATATGTATACCGTTACAACGAAAACCTGCCCACCTACCTGCTGATGAGCGTGGTGGTATTTCTGTTTCTGGGACTGACCAGCAGTTCGCAGGAGATCATCAAAGACCGGAAAATCCTTCAGCGGGAATCCTTCCTCAACCTGAGCTGGGGGAGCTACCTGGGGTCCAAGATCATGATCATGTTTGCCATTTCGGCCTTCCAGTCGCTCTCCTTTGTGCTGATCGGCAACCTGATCTTTGAGATAAAAGGCATGCTGTTCAGCTATTGGCTGATCCTGTTCAGTGCATCCTGTTACGCCAATATACTGGGATTGAATATCTCAGCAGGTCTCAATTCTGTGATCACCATATACATCCTGGTGCCCTTCCTCCTGATTCCCCAGATCATTTTTTGTGGGGTCCTGGTGAAGTATGACAAGCTGCATAAGAGCCTCACCAATTATGAATATGTTCCCGTCATCGGCGACCTGATGGCCTCGCGATGGGCTTTCGAAGCCCTGGCAGTGAACCAGTTTAAAGACAACAAGTACCAGAAAGTGTACTTCGATTTGGATAAAAAGGTCAGTGATGCCAATTACTACAATGCTTTTCTGGTTCCGGAAATCGACATCAGGCTGGGAACCATTGAGCGGGAACTTAAGGCCGGGACCGATTTGGAAAGTCTGGGTCCGGACCTGGAACTGGTGCAAAGGGAACTGGTCAAGCTGGGATGGCAGGTCCCCCAGGTTCCTGCTTTTGATGCAAGCTTTGTGAACGCAGAGTCTTTCACCGATTCTACTTCCAATGCCATCAGAACCTACCTGGACCAGGTTTCCGAGTACAACAGACATGTCATCGGAGATAGCAAAGCGGAAATTGACCTGGTCAATAAGACACTGATTGATAGGCTGGGAGGCCTGGAGGCTTATACCCGATTCAGGAACAACTATGACAATGAGCAACTGAATGATATGTTGCTCAATCGCAGCATAGTGCAGAAAGTGGATGAAAAAGACGGGAAGTTGATCAGAAAGCATCAACCCGCCTACATGACACCCACCTCTCCCTTTATAAGGGCACAGCTATACGCTCCAGTGAAACGGATCGGTAACCTGGAGATTGACACGGTTTGGTTCAATGTCATTTTCCTGTGGATTTATTCGGCCCTTCTATACCTGGTGCTCTATTACGATCTGTTGAGAAAACTGCTTATGTACCTGGAAACCCTGCGGCTTATTCCCCGGAGACGATCCACCTGATCCCCAAGCACAGGCTTAGCATGTTGTTGTTGATCAAAAGGGGCTCCTCATGGATCACAGGGCTCAGGTCTGGAAGGTACTGCAGCTCTGCAAAGAGTCCCAGATTCTGTATTTTATACTCCAAACCTGCACCCATGCTCAGCCCCAAAATGGTCTGGTTCTGTTCCTCCAGGGGATATTCGCTTTCGGTGCCGTATCTCAAGTGGAAATCGACCCTGGGCCCCAGCAGCACATAGGGGCAAAATGGTTCAAGCTCCCACCGGTAGCGGGCCAGGGGGACCACACTGAGGTAGGTGAAATCCGATCTGGCGGCCTCACCCTCGTTGATGGTAATCCGGTCATTGTCCAGGTGGTTTACAGTAACAGACTTGGTGGTGGTGGTGCTTCCCTTGGCTGCATAGCCCACATCCAGCTGGACACTGAAATGCGGCAACTTGAATGCCTCAACAAAGATGGACAGGGTCGGGCCTGTCACGGCTTTGGTATCCAGTTCCAGATCAATGGCGGTGATCCGGTAGCTCTGGTTGGCCAGGGCCACTCCCCCCTTCAATCCAAGACTGGACGGCTTCTGTGCGAATAAACCATTGGTACAGGCCAATAATAGAAGCGCTATGGGAAGGGATCGCCGGTTCATTCTACCAGGACTTTTAACATTTCAACCCGGGTCCCGCAACGGAACCTGGCATAATATAGTCCGCTGGCCGGATCCTTCAAATGGACCGGATACTCCATAAACGGGAGGCATCCCCGGTAATGCGCCTGGTGCACCAGCTGACCGCTTGCGGAATAAATCTCAAGCCATACCTCATCCTCAGGCCCCATGCCCGGGCTTTCATGCACGCCAAAGGAAAAAGATCCGCGGTTGGGATTGGGCCTCAGATGGAACAGTGGGGCTTCTTCCGGGGTGGACTTTTTGGCCTGGGGCACTCCATCGAGGACCTGGTTGTTGGGATCAATCTCTACCCCGGTCACCTGGTGGGATAGAATGAACTGGTAACTTTCCACCTGGTTGCCGTGAAACACCCTGACCAGGGTGTCCCCACCAGTGTACAAGATCCTGTATTCCATGGACATGCGAAAAAGGGGAGTTTGCGTGGAGGAGGTGGTCTGCGTGGAATGCAGGGTCACGGTCTGGTCCAGCTGCTCCAGGACCACATCGTAGATGGGGTAGCCCGCTCCAAAATACCACTGGTTGAAGAAATCGGTGAAGTCCCTCCCGGTGCTTTCCTCCAGCACTGCTTTAAAATCCATTCCGGTGGCCACATCGTTTGCATAACGCTCCAGGAAATTCCGGAGTGTAAGAAAGAAGAGCCCGTCATCATCCAGCTCGAAACGAATCATATGCAAGAGGGCCATTCCTTTGTTATAGGAAAGGTTGCCACTGAAAATGCGGCCGTCGTTGTCAGCATCTTCTCCCGGAACATAGACCGAACCCTCGGGTTCCCTGAGGGCCCTGTTGAAACGGTATTCTCTTTCCCCGTCGGCAAATTCCGGCGCCAGGAATTCGGTGGCCAGGTAACCTGCCAGGGTAGCAAAACCTTCGTTGATCCATATGTCCTGCCAGGTAGCGCAGGTCACATAATCCCCAAACCAGGAATGCCCCAGCTCATGGGCTATGAGGTAGAATTCAAAATTACCCATGCCGGTCATGGTCTGATGTTCCATGCCCCCTCCCCAGGGCCAGAGGTAGTGTCCGTATTTTTCCTCCCGGAATGGATAGGGACCGAAGAGCTCCGAAAACAGTTCCATCATGGGAAGGGTCACCCCAATCTGATCCCGGTAGGTTTCAAGGCAGCCCGGCACATCATAGACAAAATTCTGGATCAGAATGGGGGAAGCGGTTCCGGCGGGTTGCACCTCAAGCTTGTATTCCTGGTAGTCGGCCACTGCAATGGAAATGAGATAGAAGGCAATGGGATAATTGGACTTCCATTCATGGCGCACCAGGTCGTTGGGAAAATAGGTGGT
>CBDTYO010000271.1:0-5802 GCA_965364615.1 uncultured Bacteroidia bacterium | reverse complement strand
CTGAAGTGGGATGGGCAGGCCTTCAGCGGCTTTCAACTCATCGAGAACAACACCAGGGTCTTCCTCTACCTGCTTCCTGACCAATTGCCGGCAGAGGTCGTTGTGCTAAAAGAGGGTGCAATTTCAGAAGGGGACAGGGCTGAAGGCAGGAATGCCTGCCTGGTCATGAATTACGGTCCGGACCTGGAGTCTCTGACTTTACACTATGGCATATCTTTTATCGGTGAGGACCAGGCCAGGGCCAATATGGAGCGGGAGGTGGAGGGAAAGTCTCTACAAGAAGTTCAGCGTGAAGGCAGGGATGTTTGGAACGAGGCGTTGGGTAAGATCCGGATCCAAGGGGGAACTGCAGATGAAAGAACTGTTTTCTACACCTCTCTGTACCGTTGCTACGAAAGACCCATCTGTATTTCCGAAGACGGCCGGTATTTCAGCGCCTTTGACGGGCAGATCCACAGCGACGAGTGCCGTCCTTTCTACACGGACGACTGGATATGGGATTCCTACCGTGCCCATCACCCGCTCAGGATCCTACTGGATCCATCTCAGGAAGAAGACATATTGCATTCATTCGTACTGATGTCCGAGCAGATGGAACGGTTCTGGTGGCCTACCTTTCCGGAAGTAACAGGAGACAGCCGACGGATGAATTCAAATCACGGAGTGGCAAGTGTTATCGACGCACATCGAAAAGGCCTGTCCAGATTCGACCTGGAAAAGGCCTATGAGGCAACCAGGGGTGCCATCATGGAGAAAACACTGGCTCCCTGGTCGGGCAAGCCAGCCGGCCTGCTGGATGACTTTTACAAAAGACATGGATATATCCCAGCCCTTCGTGAGGGTGAGCAGGAGACCATCCCTGAAGTTCATCCTTTTGAACGGCGCCAGCCGGTAGCAGTTACCCTCGGGACGTCCTACGATCAGTGGTGCCTGGCCCAGCTGGCCATAGAGCTTGGAAAGACAGCAGATGCCGAATATTTCCTTGATGCTTCCCTGAATTACCGCAATCTTTTCAATGAGGAGACAAAATTCTTTCATCCCAGGGACTGGGATGGGAATTTCATAGAACCTTTTGACTACAGGTTTTCAGGCGGTCAGGGTGCCCGGGGATACTATGGGGAAAACAATGCCTGGATCTATCGCTGGGATGTGCAGCACAACATTGAGGACCTGATCCGGCTCATGGGCGGAAATGCGTCATTTGCCGAAGAGCTGGATGCCATGTTCAGTGAGCCCCTGGGCCGCAGCAAATATGCCTTCTATGCCCAATTGCCGGATCATACCGGGAACGTGGGTCAGTTTTCCATGGCCAATGAACCCTCGCTGCACATACCTTATCTCTACAACTATGCGGGTATGCCATGGAAAACGCAGAAAACTGTTCGCAAACTCCTCCATGAGTGGTTCAGGAACGACCTGATGGGTGTTCCCGGAGACGAGGACGGAGGGGGCATGTCTGCCTTCGTGGTTTTCAGTCAGATGGGATTCTACCCGGTGACCCCCGGCAACCCGGAATATGCCATTGGCAGTCCGGTATTCGAGAAGATTTCCATCGATCTGGATAATGGGGAGACCTTTGTCATTGAGGCAGGCAACTCTTCTTTTGAGAACAAATACATTCAGCGTGCCGAGCTGAATGGAGAAATCTTGGATAAGCCATGGCTTTCTCACAGTACATTGATGGAAGGGGGTAACCTGGTGCTGGAAATGGGCCCAAGGGCCAACAAAACCTGGGGATCGCTTGTGCGAGCAGAATGACAGGTGCCCCTGGGATTGCCGGTGGATTGGGCCCGGGCATTTTCCGGATCAGTCAGGTGGCTAATATGGGTATTTCACTCAATCCTGTGATCCCGGAAAATGTTCGTCTATTCATCTGTCCTGGTTTGTGACTTTATCTGGTATTTGATGCTTTATACACAGTGGCCTTGTCCATAAGAGCCTGATCGGGGTGAAAATCTATCTTTTCAGCCAGTCTGGAATTGATCCATGCCTTTGTCATCAAATTCCGCGAAATGGGAATATCCGCCGGGCTGGTCCCCTTCAGTATTGATTTAGCCTGCATAGCAGCCTTCATTCCCTGTTCTTCCGATAGTTGTGTCAGGCCGAAGACGGCGTAGGGCATCATAAACTCTTCGCAGGTAACCAGGGGAATGTCAAGGTAGCGCTCTATGTGGCTTAAGGCTTCATCATGGTCCCAGTTCTTGATGGCCCCCCTGGTCTGTAAATAGATGATATCATGGGTTTCATTGGCCTCCTGAAATACCGATTTCCAGCTTTCAAAATCATCGACCAGCTCCTGGGAAACCTCTATTCCCATGTGACCTATCAGGGTATCAAGCAGCGGTTTTGTCTTCCTGGAGGTGGTGGTATTCTCATTCAGAACCAGCAAATCCTTCATTTCCGGATAATAAGGTTTTATGGTTTGGATAAGCTCTGCCACCGGCAATATCTCAATCACTCCGGTAATATTGCATGCTGAGATATCGTACTGGTCCACAGTCCAGTTCACCCCGCAAAAAACGATGGGCAGCGGATCGTCCTGAAAATGCGGCACGACCAGGAATTTCATGGCATTGTCGTCGGATACGATCAGTACATCGGGCTTCTTATCCCGGATTGTATCAAGCAATTCTTCAGCTCTCTTTTTTATATAGGCTTCCGAGGGGTTGCGCTTGGTATCCATGAAATACGAGAACACCTCAAAACTATCGGCAGGGAATCCTTTCATGACTCCCTGGGTGATCTGATCACTGGGTGGAAATCCCTCGTGATACGAATTGATATATACGATCCTGTTCTTCCTGATTCCCGGCTTTTTGCAAGATTGGAATCCGCTGAGAAGAGGAATCAGCAAGAGGATCAGCAGTCGCCATAATTCAATGTTGCTTCTTTTGAACGGGGTCATCATTCTTTGAGTGTATTTAGAAAATTCAAATGTTCCTTCTCAAGCTCCGCCAGAATGTCCGGATGTGTTTCTGACCTGTTCACCATTTCTGAGATATCTTCCCCCAGGTTAAACAGGAATTTCTCACCCTTCATTTTTTCCGGCTTTACTCCGGGGTACATGGAAGGGTCTGCCTGTTCAAACGGGGCAATAATGCTTGTCCCGTCGGGAGCCCTCCAGTCAGACCAGGTGGTAAGGTCCACAGGTGTATAGAACTTCGGTTTCTTCAAAAACAGCTTCCAGTCCCCTTTTCTTACGGTTCTGATTTCATCATTCCGCATGGTGAAAATCGCACCATGTGTATGTCTTTCACCCTGCAGGATCTCCACGATTTCTTCCCCGTCCAACACCAGTCCTTCAGGCATCGGGATATCCGTCAGGGACAGCAGGGTGGGAAAAATATCCAGCGACCAGCAGGGAACCTCCACCACAGATCCCGACGGCAACTTCCCGGGAAACCGGATAATAAATGGTACGCGAACACCTCCTTCCCAGTTCGTGGCCTTCTTTCCCTTCAAGGGGTGATTATTTGCACCGAAAGAACCGCCATTATCCGACATGAAGATCACAATGGTATTTTCCAGGATCCCCTCTTCTTTCAAGGCATCCATGATCTGGCCGGTCGACCAGTCCAGTTCCCGGATTACATCATGATACAGGTCTTCAAGGGTTTCGGGAGTATAAAAGGCCGGCGAAGCCGCCAAGGGTTTGTGAGGCATGGCATGACAAAGGTGAAGAAAGAAGGGAGTCCCTTTACTCTCCTTGATAAAGCGAATGGCTTCCATCGTATACTTCTGGGTGAGGTAGGCCTGGTCGACAGGATACTCCACTGTATCTTTGTTTTCAATGATCTGAACGGGTCTCATATCATTTGAATACAGGATGCCATAATACTCGTCAAAGCCATGGTTTACCGGAAAGAACTCCTCCTTATGACCCAGGTGCCATTTCCCGATCAGTTTGGTTCTATACCCCTTTTCCTGGAACACTTCACCCAGTAAAATCTCTTCGGCAGGTATTCCAGGATCGTTGATGCCGGCATCCGGTGCCGGATTCCGGATCACTCCGTGCCTCAAGGGAAACCTCCCGGTAAGAAGGCTTGCCCTGGACGGAGCACAGTAGGGGGTCGGTACATAAAAGTCCGTGCACAGCACCCCTTCCTCAGCCAGCTTATCAATATGTGGCGTTGAGCTTGCTTCCGCATCGTAGCATGAGATATCGCCGTATCCCATGTCATCGGTCAGGATGATCAGTACATTGGGTGCAGGGCTTACATCAGATTCAGGATTCTTACAGCCCGGCAGAAGTATCAGGGCAAAATATGTGAGAACGAAAGCAGGCAATTGCCTGGGGAAGTATGTGAAAAGGGTCATGTTTTTGTGTTTTGCATGAGATGCTATTTGGCCTGAAGGGCACGATTTTTTAAGGGGGTTATTTTGCTGACAAGTACCTCTCTGTCCTCCTGGTATTTGTAGGCCCAAACGTAATGGTACAGCGTCTTGCTGAGGTGGTACATGTAATGGCAGAATATCCTCAGGTTGTCATTAAAAAATATTCGCCTGTCTTCGTCCAGTTGTGACATCATCTCAGTGCATCCGGCAGCCACCCCCTCAAATTTAGGAATGGTTTTTTGCATCCCATTGATTATTGCATCCAACTGGTTTTCCGCCTGATTGTACTTAAGATCAATACAGAAGGTCCGGCCTGGAACACTTTCATACCCAATTTTACGCAGTGGATTCATGTTGACCTGATCTTCTGAGGCACAAAATACAATTCTCCTCATAGTGCTATGCTTATCATTAAGTCAGGGCTTTTCTAAATGTACGAATATTGTGATAAATGAAAGATTAATTAAACCTTAACAGCCTGCGGGATGGTCCACTGGGCTGGCTCAGAGCCAACCCCTTATATTCAGAGGAGAGGCCGATTTGACCAGGGGTTCTTTGCTTCCATTTGGAGAAATTGAATGCAACACTGTGTTTCCCCGGTATACACATGAAATGCTAAAAAGCAGAATTTACACCAGATAAATGGTCACATTCGGGAATTTGATTCTTTTACCATCCCAACATATGCTGAGACATAGGCGAATCAGGGACAATGAGTCTTGTTTCAAGCATGAAAGCCATGAAAGCCATTGATCACCTATCTGCAGAGGGTCTGTTCTATCTGCATGGGATAGCTGGACTGGTAGTGATTTGCTTGTTAATTCCTTTCTCGTCTTTTGGGCAGGAATATGGTTTGGAATTCGCAGCAAACCAGTTTTAAAAGACCCACGCACCAAGCTTGATCTTAATCCTGAAGGCTATTATTCGTTTCGAAATGATTTTGAATTGTCTTTCAATATACAAATGCATGCTGCCCTGGGAAACCTGGGAGATACCCTGAATGGAATTTGTGCAAATCCCTGTATAAATAAAGACAAGTAACTCATCTTATCTGACTTTAGGGATTATCTTTAGCAGATAAAGCTTAGAGGAATGCAGGTAGTCGTAAATAGAAAAGATATCATATTTAATCCCGATCCCACCAGGGTCATTGCCCGTTTTCTTTTTGCAGGCGAGAAAAGGGCGTTGAATACCATACGTACTGTTCTGGAGATGTCCGAGGAGGCTGCTTCGCTTACATTGAAACAAACCCTGAGGGATTATTCGATGCGGCACAGAAATATCTCAAAAGTCTTTGATAATTTGGTAATTAACTCGACAGATAAGCTTTTAACAGCAGATGTTTCAACAGATAAGACATTTGGTAAAGACAATAAGTCAAGAATATGTTCATATCCATAATTGCTATGTAAAAGTGTATATTCAAGATATTTCTAAGGGAACAACGCGAATAAATGTTTCAAATAG
>CBDTYO010000270.1:0-5831 GCA_965364615.1 uncultured Bacteroidia bacterium | reverse complement strand
CAGTTCCAGGCTTTCTTATGTAAATCAATTGCTCATTGCACGCAAATTCAACAAACGGCTTTCACTGCAGCTTAGCCCCTCACACATACACCGGAACCTGGTGAGACGTGAAATCGATCAGAACGATGTGTTTGCCATTGGATTTGGCGGGAAATACAATTTTGCCAAGATAGTCTCCATCAATATGGAATATTTCTGGCTGCTTCCCGGACAGACGGCCAGGGACTTTCAGAACAGTTTTTCGGTGGGATTTGATTTCCAGACAGGCGGACATGTTTTTCAGCTCCATGTATCCAACTCGCAGGGAACCAATGAGCAAGACTTTATCACCAGCACCACCGGTCGTTGGCTGGACGGGGATCTGTTCCTGGGATTTAATATTTACCGGGTGTTTCCCCTGGGTCAGAAACGCAAAAACATTTATTGAATTCCAAGTGCTGATTAAACGCATATATATCATTCTTTTGCTGGCTTCTCCGGGCTTATGCGGTCTCGGGCAGACGGCCCCTGTGTTCAGCACACAAAATGGCAGGGCCTATTTCCTGTCAGATGCTCCCCTGGAAATGATCTCTGCCACTTCCCGGAGTCTGGTAGGGGTGCTGAACATTGAAGACATGCGTTTCAGCTTTTCCATACCCGTAGCCACTTTTGAAGGATTCAACTCCTCCCTGCAGCAAACGCATTTCAATGAGGACTACCTGGAAACGGATCTGTATCCGCAGGCCACTTTCAAAGGCAAGATCATTGAGGAAGTGGACCTGAGCCTTCCGGGCCAATACAGAATCAGGGCCAAGGGAAAGCTGGAGATCCACGGACAGGCCAATGACAGGATCATTCGTTGCGATCTGAACGTCGAACCCGGCAGGATCAAGGTAAACGCTGAGTTCACCGTTTTTCTGGACGACCACAATATCAAGGTCCCTTCCATTGTGAACCAGAAAATCGCCGAGGAGATTAAGGTAGAAGTGGAATTTGAATTGCAAGCCCCAAATTGACCCGCTCATGTCCAGGTGCCCCATGTTCATCATTTTATTGGGCGTTTCCCTCGCGGTTTCAGCCCAGAGGCCCTACCAGAGGAACCATGAACTCTTTAGCGGCCGGGAGGATTACCAGGTGGAAAAGATCCTTCAGGATTCCACCGGGATCATCTGGTTCGGAACCGACAGGGGCCTCTTCAGGTTCGATGGGTTCAGCTATGACAAATATACCGTGGCCGACGGCCTGGCAGAGGACAGGATCTCATCCCTGTGCTGGATACATTCCGATCTGCTGTGGATCGGTCACACAAACGGAGCCATCAGCCAATTTGATGGCCGGGATTTCAGCAAGTTCGAACCTGAAGAGGGTCTCGGTAAGGTAGAGATCACAGACATTGTAGCGGACACATCAGGAATGATCTGGTACAGTACAATGGGGGAAGGGCTATTCAGATATAACGGAAGACATCTGGCCAACTTTGACACGGAAGATGGATTATCCGACAATTATGTATATGATATTGAAATAGACAAGGAAGGACAACTATGGCTGGCCACTGATTACGGAATCAGCCTATGTGTCCGGGATACCTTCCACAGAATATCCATGAAGGACGGTTTGCCCGACAACATCGTCAGGGTGATGGAAATCTCCGGGGATCGCATCTGGCTGGGTACCGACGAAAGCGGGATTTCTTCCTTTGATCCGGAAAGCTTCAGTTTTATCAATTACGGGAACTGGGAATATGGTCCTGTGACAGGCATTGTGGTGGGCCCGGGGAAGCAAATCCAGGTTAGCACGGAGAGAATGGGTTTTATCGAGGTAAAAATACAAGAGGATTCATCGGCACTGTACCGGCAAATCAAGGAATCGGATGGCTTGATTTCCAACCGCTTGAACACGATCATTCAAGACGCTGAGGACAACCTCTGGCTTGGGGGCAGGCAAGGTGTGGTACAGTTTCTTCCCCCCTTGTTTGAATTCATGGACCCGGGATCTGACTTGCCCTTTGAGCTGGCAAATAGCCTGCTTAAGGATCACAAGGGTCACTTGTGGGTGTGTTCGGAAATGGGATTGTACAGGGGCGTCCCCAGTCAATTTGGCCAATTAAGCTGGGAGAATATTTCGGAAAAGCTGCAGCTGGAAGGGATGAGTTTTATATCCCTCTACGAAGATTCCCGTCATGCCATCTGGGCAGGAAGCCTGGGACGTGGGCTGGTGATCATTGACCCGGAAAGCCTGGACTTTCAAACGGTAACTACAAGCCATGGACTCAGCGATGACAACATCATCAACATCACCGGGCAGGGCCCTCAGGTCTGGATCAGTACGCTGGGGGGAGGAGTGATCAAATATGACCTGGATCGTGAGGATTTTCTCCCCTTCAACCACTCCGAACTCAAAGGCAATTACATCTACAGCACGGAGATCGATCCCCAGGGAAGGGTGTGGGTGGCTGCCTCCCTGCAATATCCGCTGTATATTCAGGAAGATTCTCTGCATTCCTTCGCAGACAGTGCTTTTGCAGTACCTGCTTTGTACGGGATTGCCATTGATTCAAAAGGACGGGTCTGGTTCAATACCCTGAGCGATGGCATCCTGAAGCTGGGGGCAGAGGGGATTGAGCATTTCGGTCCGGAAGAAGGGGTGAATTTGGAGGAGATCCAGTCGATTGTATTCGACAAACATGACAGGTTGCTAATATTTGCAAACTCAGGATTGCAGATCCTGGATACGGAAAGCCGCAATACCCTCTATCTGGATGAGCAAACCGGTCTGGGATACCGTTACCCAATACTCAATTCTGTACATACAGACAACGAAGGACAGATCTGGTTCGGCACCAATACGGGGATTATCAAGTACAATCCGGATTTCCTCTACATCGCCGAACAAAAGCCAAGGGTTTATATTTCCACCCTTCGCCTGTTTGATGCTGCCATAAACAAGACTAGAACCAGGTATGCCTACAGGAGCAATAATTTCACCTTTGGCTATACGGGACTGTGGTACAAGAATCCGGAGATGCTGACTTTTCGCTACAAACTGGAGGGCTATGACCTGGAATGGAACTATTTTTACCGGAACCGTGTAATCACCTATCCCAAACTGCCCCCGGGACACTATGCCTTTCAGGTGGAGGTAAGCATCGACGGCCTACACTGGAACCGTCCGGAAGAGGGAGTGTATTCGTTCCGGATTGTACCCCCCTTCTGGAAGAGATGGTGGTTTGTCCTCAGCATGATCTTCGTCTTCGTGATGGGAGTTTTGCTTTACATCAGGCTCAGACTGGCCAGCCTGGAAAGGGCCAAGAAGCTGCTCGAGAAACAGGTCCAGCACCGAACGGAACAGATCGCCAGAAAGAACCAGGAGTTGGAATCCCAGAAAGAGGAGATTGCCACCCAGCGGGATTATGCAGAGGAGCAGCGCGATCAGATCAAACACCAGCGCGATGAAATTAAATCCAGCATCAGATATGCCAGAAGGATCCAGTCAGCAGCCTTGCCACCCTCTATGGTGATGAAGGACATGCTGAAAGAGTACTTTGTTTTCAGCAGGCCACGTGACATTGTGAGCGGAGATTTTTACTGGGCGGCCAGGGGAGGAAATTTCATATATTTTGCCGTGGCCGATTGCACGGGTCACGGTGTGCCCGGAGCATTTCTGAGCATGCTGGGCGTCAGCTCGCTCAATGACATTACCAAGTCCATGGAAGAATGCACGGCAGCCGAAGCCCTGGCTCAGCTGGCATACAGGGTACGAGCATCTCTGCATCAGACAGATGAAGCGGCGGAAGATTCCAGCGTGGATGGAATGGATATTGCACTCTGCCGTTTAGATGCGGACCAGGGTGTTCTGCAATTCGCAGGGGCCAACATCCACCTTTACCTGGTCCGGGATGGTAAAATGAAAGTGATCAGGGCTGACAGGCAGGACATCGCCAGCAAGTATGAGAATCCCCTTCCCTTTACCAATCATTTTGTTAACGTGTTGGAGGGGGATGTGATATACCTCTTTACGGATGGTTTTCCGGACCAGTTCGGGGGAAAGGACCGCAAAAAATACAAATACGGAAAGTTCAGGAATTTCCTGCTGGACATACACCAGGACCCGATGGCCAGGCAGAAGGAGCTGCTTGGGAAAGAATTAAACCGGTGGATGGGTAATTATGAACAGATCGATGATGTGCTGGTCATGGGGATCAGAATCCATCGGGCCTCAGATCCTCAATAAACCGGGCATCCATCCAGTATATATCGGCATTTCCATTTCCCGGGGAATGGTACAGATCCACCAGTTTCTCATAGTTCCAGTCAGCTGCTTCTACCTCGGTGGTCCGGGTGGCCATGAAAAAGAAATACCCTCCGCCGGGAGAGACGTACGGTGACCAGCCCCGGGCGTTGTCCAGGTTTACCGACGCGCCCATGTTGATGGGTTCCGACCATTGGTCGTCCTGATTCCGGAACACTATATAGTAGTCCACACCATCGTAGGCATCGGTCATCCCCACCACCGGCACGATGATATAACTCTCATCGGGAGATACAAATGCATTGAAGCGGTTGCTACCGCAATTTACCTGTGACGGGAGCAGCTCAGGCTCCTGAAAGGCACCCCCGGCCCATCTGCTTCGATAGATCTGGTTCAACCCGCTTCCTGGGGCATTCCGGGAAAAATAGAGCGTGCCCTCTTCCGTGAGGGAAGGAAAGAACTCGCCCCCGTCGGTATTCACCGGTTCTCCAAGGTTCAGGGGCTCCCCCCATCCCCCGGGGACTCTTTCCACCACCCAGATATCCTGATCCCCGGGGGGTTCATCCCCGTCCGGACGGTTGGACAGAAAAAAGAGTTTCGAACCATCCGCAGAAAAGGCCGGTTCAAAATCCATCACTCCCGGCCCCCCTGAGAAAGATACAATTTCAGGGGCCTGCCATCTTCCATCCACTTCTCTGGTATATACAATGGTGGAATAGGTATAATTGCCGATGGCCACGCAAAAATAGATCTCTTTTCCATCGGGTGAGATGGCCACATCACGGGTAAACATGCCTGTGGATACGATGCCGGGAGCAAAAAGAAGGGGAAGGGTGTCGGGAATGGCTTGTCCCAGGTAGGGTCCCTTGAGTTCGGGGAAGGAAGCCTGATGGTCACCGGGCTCAGGGTTGGTGGTGCAGGAGAACAGCAGGATGAGAAGGATCAGGGCCGGAGGGCCAGGGAAAATTGCTTTCATGGGGTTCTTGTGTGTATGTGTTGCAATATCAGGATGCAACTTAATCCAATTTCCCTATTCCTGCCTTAGTTGGGGGTACTTTTTTTGAATAGTTGACAGATAAGAGATATATTGTTGGCCCATTAACAAACCACTTCCTTCCAAATGAAAAAGAACCAACTATTTACCATCCGGGTGGCACTCACAGTGGCCCTGGGGGGATTCCTCATGGGATTTGACGCTTCCGTCATCTCCGGAGTAGTAAAATTTATTGAACCCCAGTTTGATCTGACCAAGATACAGCTGGGCTGGTCGGTGAGCAGCCTGACCCTGACGGCCACCCTGGCCATGTTGGTGTCGGGTCGCATCAGCGATCTGCTGGGCCGAAGGACGGTGCTTAAGTATGCGGCCATCCTGTTCACCTTATCGGCAGTGGGCTCTGCCCTGGCACCCAGTTTTGCCTTCCTGGTGGTAGCACGGATGCTGGGTGGGATCGGCGTGGGCGCCTCCCTGATCATTGCACCGATGTTTATTGCTGAAATCTCCCCCCCGGAAAGAAGGGGACAATTGGTATCTTTTAACCAGCTGAACATTGTACTGGGTATCTCAGTGGCATTCTTCAACAATTACCTCATTTTGTGGTTGG
>CBDTYO010000269.1:0-5849 GCA_965364615.1 uncultured Bacteroidia bacterium | reverse complement strand
ACTCAATCAGGTTTTTATGAATATTCTTACCAATTGTATTCAGGCCATTGAAGATAAAGGTGAAATATTCATTCAGACAGCCAGCAGTGATATCTGGGTCAAGATTATTTTCAAGGACACGGGGGCAGGAATGTCCCCTGAAGTCAAAGCTCATATATTTGAACCATTCTATACTACCAAAGATGTGGGGAAGGGAACAGGATTGGGCCTTTCAATAAGCTACGGAATTATTGAACAGCACCATGGAAATATAGATGTAATTTCTGAACCCGGGATGGGTACGGAATTCATTATCTCATTGCCAAGAAGGCAATCTGACCTTAGCTAAATGATTATTACCCGCATATGACAGAATTCCTAAAACACCCTTCCCAGACTGAATCAAAAATAATATCCTGGTGTATGAAGTTCCGGGGATTACATAGTATAGGAAGAGTTTTTTTCCTTTTCCTGTCAGTCTCATTCTGCATAGTTGAAAATGCAGCAGGACAGAATGATCAGGAAAAGCTATCCGTATTGGATATGTCTCTGGAGGAATTATTAAGTCTGGAGGTTATATCGGCCTCCAAGATCCCTGAAAAAACCAGAAATGCTCCAGCCACTATCCATTTGATTACCGATAACCAGATTAAAACCCGTGGATATTCAAATCTCGAAGATGTGCTAAACGATATTCCCGAAGTAGAGATTCAGAGAAAGGCTTCTGTGGAATATTCCAACTATTTCACAATCAGAGGAGTCGATGGTAGTGAAAAGTTCATCATCATGATGGATGGCATGCGGATCAATTCACCCACAGGTACGCCTCTTGCCATTGTGTACAACTACCCCATAAGCCATGTCAAGCAAATTGAAATTGTTATGGGACCTGCATCTGCACTTTATGGGGTAGATGCCTTTACAGGTGTAATTAACATCATTACAAAAAAAGGATCGGAAGCAAACGGGGTGGTAATCAATGGGTCCTATGGCAATTATCAAACCACCAACAACAGTTTTATGGCGGGGGCAGGAAATGAAGAAATCTCATTCGTGGTGACAGGAAATCTCTACTACTCTTCGGAACCCCATTTCCCTGAAATTTATAAAGATGAATACAGTTGGTATAACCAGCATTATAAGACAGATGGTGCTTTGCTTACCTCTCCATGGGATAATACCATAGTGAACCTTCCCGTTCAGGAATATGAGACACCAACCACCTCTTATGCCGTTCATGCAAAACTGAATGTGAAGGATTTTGAGGTGGGTTATTTCCGGAACTTTGAGTCTCACAGCTCATCCATATCTACGCTGCCTGAATATACGGTCTATTCAAAAGATGCTTCCTTTAAATTCATGGTTGAATCATTTTACAGTACATACAGTTATCAATCCAGAAATGAAAAATGGAAGTTGCTGACCACCCTATCGCACAGCAGGGATGAAATCAATCCTTCTTCCCAGTATATAAATACCTATACTTCATATTACCCGGGCTATAAATATGCTTTCAACAATTCACTTAAGATTGAGGAACAATTTACCTATTTGATTTCAGAAGAAAGCTCCCTTATTGCCGGTATATCTTATGAAGACATCACGGCGCTTACAAAGACCGGTGATATGCCTTTTGCTTTCGACAGAGCGCTGGCGGCAGACTTTCAGGATATATACTATCTGGGGACAAATATTGTGGATCAAAACGGGAATGATCTTACGATTTCCCAGGATTTTTATTATCTCCAGTATCAAAACCTGGGAACATTCCTCCAGTGGCGCACACTCCTGGCAAAAAAGTTGAGTTTAACATTGGGAGGAAGGTTCGACTTTAATTCCAGGTACAAAACCACACTGAATCCCAGGGCGGGATTGGTATACACGCCGGCGGATAAGCTTAAGATCAAGGTGTTGTACGGCAGGGCATATTTGTCTCCTTCCCCTTACCGCCAGTATCAGCATTATGGGAGCTTCAGGCCAACAATTGATTCAGTTAGCGGTGGAATTTCCGGCCTGCAATCAGATTTCTGGCGCTTACCTGGTGAGGATCTTGAGTCTCAGAAGATCGCTACCTACGAAATCGGATCATCTTATATTGTTAACAGCAATCTGATATTGACTCTCAATGGTTTTATAAATGATGTGGAAGATATTTTGTCAAGTGAAAGCTTTACCGGACAGACATTTAAAGGCATTCCAGTTTCAATCATTGAGCGACCGGTTAATAAGGGTACGGCTTCTACATTCGGAGGGACGGCCAGGGTAGACTTCAAGAAAAACTGGAGTGCATTCACACTTAATTCTTTCCTTGCTTATTCTTTCGTGGATGGCAAGATCGACGGAAGGCAAATTCCTTTCACTGCCCAGAATACCGTTAAGGCTATAGTGGATCTGAATTTCAAAAGATTCAGCGCCTCGATAGCTTATTTATACCGTTCAGAGAGCTTTCACAGATCGCTTCGTGATGCCTCGGGTAAGCTGTTATCAAGTGACCCTTACGGTATCATCAATCTGTCTGGACGATATGAGATAGTTGGCAGGGAGCGATTTACTACCGGGTTTTTCGTGAAAATCACCAATTTGCTAAACTCTAAGTATTATAATGTACCCATTGGAGGGGCTGAATCCATAAAGATGGCTCCACAGGATCCCATCAGATTTTTGCTGGGGATTCAACTGCAGTTTCAATAAAGAACACTTTAGCAAAGCCCCTCCGTCAGGAAACCTTCTGAAAGCTTTATCCACGATCAGGCAAGGCATTGATTATGTGGAATTTATTTGGCTTTCCATTGGCAGTTTGATACCTTATGAGCGCGATTTTATACTTAAGACATAGATCATGACCACGCGTATTTATTCCATTTTAATTATAGTTTTCCTGTTAATGATCGGCACATCAAGCTGTTTTGCACAGATAAAGGGAACAAATGAGGATCAGTTTGCATTTAAGACCATGCACGTATTTAACCTCAAACCAAAATACACTGCAGACGAATTGCAGGTTGGACTGGAGAAGTTCAACAGGTTGTTTGTTAAGCTGGGTCATCCGGATTGTTACTACAAGCTGTGGGTGAGTTCTGGAGAAACGAATCATGAAGGCTACTTATGGGAGTCAAGCTGGACCAGTAAAAAAGTGTATGACGAGATCCACAAGAATGAAGAATACAGAGAATTGGTGAGAAAATATATGTTTGGTCTGAGGAAAATGTTCAAGGATCATACATACTACAAATTTCAGGAACACCTTTTTAACAACGACCCCGAACCTGAATAGAATGGACTGTCAAACCTTTAAAAATCTACTGATTGGTGTGCATGGCTCTATCAAAAAAGGCGAGCATTACACATTAGGGATTACAACTTGATGATCTTTTTTGTGGTCACCAGATCCCTGGAACGGATGGTGATGAAATAGACTCCTTTTTGGAAGGAAGAGAGGTCGAGCTGCAGGGTGGTACCTTCTATTTCCTGAATGGAGATCAGCTGGCCCCCGGGTGAAGCAATCTCCACAATCATGTGCCGGGGTTGGGCTGATCGGATGGTAAGCATATCATCAACCGGGTTGGGAAAGACCAAGAACTCTGCCTCAGGATTTTCTTCTATGGCGGTAAAACAGCCCTGGCAGTTTTCTGTAAAATAGATGTTATCACTACCCGATGTATTGATCTCCATTCCGGGGGTAGGGAAGGGGGTAACCCAGACACATACTTCTGTTAAAGTTGGCATGAACCCCAGATCAAGTGGGGTGTTGTCCCCATTTCCTGAGCCTATCGATGTATTGTTTCTCAGGTCGAGACAACTCAACTGATTGGCCGCGCAGTTGAGGGATTCCAATCGGGTATTGGCTGAAAGGTCCAGGTAGGTCAAAAGGTTAAAGGAGCAATCCAGGGAAGTCAGGGAGGTGCAACCGGACAGGTCGAGGCTGGTCAGTTTCGAAGAACTGCAATTCAGCCAGGTCAACCCGGTACAACCGGACAGATTCAGCGTCTGCAGGGGTGTTACGGTGATATTCAGATGGCCGCTGCAATCCAGGTACTTCAGGGTCGTAATGCCTGATAGATTCAGGCTGGTAAAGTAATTGTCACCGCAATACAGTGTATCCAGGTTATAAAATATTCCGATCCCCGTCATATCGGTAATTCCATATTCGGCAACATTCAAAATGTGTACTGCTTCTGCTTCTTCTATGCTGATGTGGCTGTCTCCGTCGGTATCCACTCCTTCCTGTATGAGGGCCACCAGCAAAGAAGTGCTGATATGATTCAGAATTCTGAGAATAACTGTATCCGCTGCGCTTTCCTGCCCATACAGGGTCTGGGTCAGGTAATACACATAGGTACCGGGATCCGTTACCTGCGGATCAAAATGGATTCCGGCATGCAATAATGTGCTTTGTGAGGGGTCATCATACCACTTGATTGCTGCTCCCTGTGCTCCCGATGCATTGAGCACGACAGGTTCTCCCACATGGATGGCGGTATCATGGCCCTGAGGAGGGGGGATTTCGGATACGATCGAGAGCGTAACAGCACTGGCGTCACTTTCGCAAGCTGAAAAGGTCTGGGTCGCATAGTAGGTGTAATCGCCCGGTTCGGTCTGTCCGGTCGCAAACCAGTTTGAATCGTGAACAGGGCTGGTCAGTTCCCGGTCGCTGTACCAGCGGATTTGTTCACCCGCAGCATACAGATCAGGCACGCTCATACCGATTAAAATCAGGGTATCATTCGTTTCAGGGGCCGGTGTGGTGGATGAAAAGATTCCGTATTCATTCATGGGACCGATGCAGGGATCCGAATCGTCCCCGTCCGGTTCGTCGGGACTTTCAGGACAATGCCTGGGTTTTGGCCCGATGCCCCAGGAATAATAGCCATCATTGTCACTATCAACGCACTGTATATCAAAGTAATTATGTTCCCAGGAATAAACACGTCCACTTAAAGAATAGAAAGCCAGGTCCCATGCTGCACCAACCAGGTACATGTAGCCTTCATCTCCCCAATCCTTGCCAAAGCTGAGTTTGCACAGCCAGGCTGTTTTGCCAATCAAAGGATCTCCGGGATCTATTTTAATCCACTGGGTCTCTGCGTTTCTGACAAAAAGGCTGTCACCTGCTTCAAGCACCTTATAACCTGCAACTTGCATGCCCTGGTTCCACTGGATAATATCGGCGGCCGTAGCCCCCTTAATGACAGCCCGTTTATATTCCTCTTCCAGCTGTATGGTGGTCCATTCCAGGAAGTAAACCCGATCCTCGGGATTGCATGTCCACCCATAACCACATCCATTCTCAATTCCCACGTAGGAATAACACAGTTCGCGATAGATCCCGAAATTGATTATATAATCAAGGGCCGATGAGGTCCATCCGCCACCACAGCCATCCTCCCTCACACATGATAGCATTTGTTGCTCTGAAAGATCGTAATCCAGGTGCTGGTTAAAGTACAAATTTGCCATCAGCTCGACTGCGCCGACAGCTCCAAATGCCCAGTCGCTCCTGCAATTGTCCTGGTTTTTCACCCCGGTCACCCAGTCTTCCCCGTGCCGGTTCCTCCAGCTGAATTCCTTTACGTACTGAGGTTCTGCCTGGGCAGCGGCCACTGATTTTGCACCCTTCAGGTTCGGATCATGGTCTTTGGTTCCGGGCAGGACAAACACGCCTCCCACATAATATTCAAGACCCTGAAAATTGGGAATGCTGCCACCGAACATGCTGAGCTTTTCCTGGTAGGATAAGCGGGAGATGGAGGTCTCGCCCGCTACCCAAAGCTGCCCGGACCGCCGGATGTTTTCATTGATCCTACGGATCTTGTCCAGGGATTGTTGCTGCTCCTTTTCACTGTTCGTTTCTCTCGGGACAAGGTCCCCTT
>CBDTYO010000268.1:0-5888 GCA_965364615.1 uncultured Bacteroidia bacterium | reverse complement strand
GCAAAGGTAAAACCCAGTCCTCCGGTAGATCCTGTGACCAGGGCTATCTTCCCTTGAACTCCAAATATGTTTTTCACTGTATTGCTTGTTATTTTACCAAAGATAGGAGAATGGATGGTCTGTTTGACCAACTTCGGTATTTTCATCCATTTTCGTAACTTTCACTGGTACAAGAGAAATACCCGGATTTTTGGATTCCAGTGAAATTCATATGATCAAAGGCCTTCGATCGGGCCGGGAAAGTGCATATGAACAGCTTTTCAAAGAATATTACAAACCCCTGACGGTTTTTGCCTTTGGTTATCTTGATGATCTTGAATCAGGAAAGGAGATAGTCCAGGATCTGTTTGTTCACCTGTATGAGAAGCGAAAGACCCTGGAAATTAACAATTCCATTAAATCATACCTCTACCAGTCGGTGAGGAACCGCTGTTTGAATCACATCAAGCATCTGAAGGTGAGAAAAGTACACCACGATCAAATGAAACCTCATTTGCAGGATTCTGAAAACCTGGAGGATAAGATCAGGGAAACCGAGCTGGAACATATGATAAGCAAGGTGGTTGATCAACTTCCGCCCCAGTGTAACAGGATTTTTACCCTGAGCAGGGTTACAGGACTCAAGAATGGTGAAATAGCCGAAAAACTTGGGATCTCGAAGCGTACGGTGGAGACCCAGATCTCCAATGCACTGAAGGTCCTGCGAAATAAACTGGATTATTGACCTCCCCATACGTGCATTTCCGGTTGCGGTTGTCTTCCTAGTAGAAACCACACGACCATGAAACCTAAAGAAAGCTTTGAAGAACATGTTCTCAGGAACCTGGGAAATTACCAGTCCATTGACGTCGAGGGGGACTGGAAGAAAGTTCGAAAACGAATGAATCAAAATAAGTCCATACAAATCCATCCCTTCTGGCGCGCAGCAGCTGTAGTTATTTTGTTACTGGGAGTGGGGTATTTGGCTTTGACGAACCTGGGAACCGGTCCGGATCTGATCTCTGTATTTGCCGATGGGCAAAAGAAGGAAGTTGTCCTTCCCGATGGATCCAATATTACCTTAAACAAACATTCCGAGCTGGTCTACCCGGAAAAATTCAAGCGCGGGGAAAGGACAGTGAAGCTCACAGGTGAAGCCTTTTTCAAGGTGGTGAGCAATCCTTCACAGGCTTTCGTTGTGAATGTAGAACAGAAAGCAAAGGTGAGGGTTCTGGGGACCACCTTCAGCATCCGTCCCGACCAGAGGGATGAATCCATTTCAGTGCAGGTGTTGGAAGGCAAGGTGGCTTTCTCATCCTCCATAAATGGATCCCATGAAATTATCCTCGCAAAAGATGAACAGGCAACACTGAATGAGGGGAGTATCATTAAGGACGATACGGTAGACAGGAATTTCATAAGCTGGATAACGGGAGAGCTGTTCTTTTATCGGGAAAACATCAAGGAGGTCTGCAGGCAACTTCAGGAGCATTATGAAATCGAAATTGTGCTTGAAAACAGCGTTCCCGGGGATCTCACATTCACTTCCACCATGAACAACCAGGACCTTGAAAGTGTACTGGATGAGATATCCCTGGTGCTGGGATTAGATTACCGCTATGAAAATGAAAAAGTAATTTTTACATCACCAGAATAAACAACAATGAAAACCTGGACCGGCATAGGGTCTATCGTTTTGCTGATTATGTTGTCACAGCCAGTCTGGTCACAGCCCGGCCTTCTGGATTCAGAAGTGTATTTCCGTGAGCAAACTGTGACGATCCACTTCATGCTGGAGGCCATGGAGGCTGCCGGCGCTTTTACCTTTAGTTATGGCCGGGATGTTCCCGTGGAAAGAAAGTTTCATGTGCAGGAGGGAAAAAGAAGCGTCCGGGATTACCTGGACGATATGTTTAAAAACGATTCCCTCCAATACATTGAAAAAGGGAGGAAAATTTTGATTGTGCCTGTCACCGGGCCGACCGTTGAAAACCCGAGGCAGACAGTGCGGGGACAGGTCCTGGATTTGGATACCAAATTGCCCCTGGCCGGGGTGAACGTTTTACTTGGATCTGAAGGCCCTGAAAAGGGTACCATTACCGATTCCAACGGGTACTTCAGGTTTGATGATGTTCCGGTGGGAAGGCACGACATACGGTGCTCATATATTGGATATGAATCCAGATCCCTGTCAAATTTTCAGTTAACCTCGGGAAAAGAGTATGTGGCAAAAGTGGAGATGGAGGAGTCGGCGTACGCCCTCAACGAGGTGGAAATCAGATCCCGCAAGGAGATTTCACTTCCCATTAACGAACTGGCAGTGGTGAGTGCAAGAAGTTTTTCTGCCTACGACGTGGAGAACTATCCAGGCGCAATCTCGGACATCTCACGTACCGCCGTATCTTACCCGGGCGTAGTCTCCACCAACGACGGGCAAAACCACATCATGATCCGCGGCAACAGTCCCAAAGGCCTTCAGTGGCGCCTGGAAGGCATTGAAATCCCAAATCTGAACCACTTTTCAGACATAGGGGCCTCGGGGGGCGGGGTCAATGTGATTAGCAACAACATGCTGGGGGCATCCGATTTCCTCACGGGAGCATTTCCCGCAGAATATGGCAATGCATTGTCAGGAGTATTCGATCTTCGGCTTCGATCGGGTAACAATGAAAAGCATGAACAAACCATTCAGGTGGGAATGCTGGGAACCGAAGCCATGGTCGAGGGTCCCCTGAACAGAAAATCCAACTCCACTTACATAGCACAGTTCCGCTACAGTACCCTGAAGCTCATGAAGAAGTTGGGTATCCCATTGGAAAGTGTACCGGATTTCCAGGATCTTTCCTTTAAGATTTACCATCCCACCAGGAAAATGGGGGTTTTCACCCTCTTCGGCATCGGGGGACTAAGCCATGAAACCGGGGCCAGTGGCTATGAGATGAGCTCAGACCTGGCCACCCTGGGAATCAGCAATAGTTATACGGTGAATCCAAAGACCCATGTGCGAACAGTCCTTGCATTTTCAGGAAGAACCTATACCTGGGACGATGATGTAAATATTGGATCTGCGGAATCGCCCATCAACCGGATCTGGAATACCGATATTACAGATTACACGGTCAAAGGTTCCTTGGTCCTGAACAGGAAAATCAACGCCAGGCATAAACTGAAAGCGGGCTTGATCTATGAAATGGCCTGGAACGATTCGCACATGAGCTGGTATTCCGATACCCTATTCAACTGGTACTCCGACCCGGGTCACCCAGGTTATCTGACCCAGAAATACCAGCATATTTATGTGGATAATGCCCTGAATGCGGGCACACTGGAAGCCTTTGCCAACTGGAGGTATCTGATTGGAGAATCCATCACCATGAATGCGGGCATGCATTTCATCCAATTCTACCTGAATAATAACTACTCGGTGGAACCCCGCCTGGGGATTCAGTGGAATGTGAATCCCCGGCATACGCTCAGCGCCGGATTCGGTGTCCACAGCAGGAAGGAATCCATGACCCTCTATTCCGGAAATTACTTTCTGCCCGACGGATCTGTGATTAATCCCAACATGAACCTGGAACTGTCAAAAGCAAGACATTATGTGCTGGGGTATAATTACAGAATGGGACAACATATGCGCCTCAAAACTGAGCTTTATTATCAGGATCTTTATGACATTCCCGCCTATCCCTTCCCTCCCTATTTCACCACCCTGAACTTCGATTTCGGATTTGAGGGAGCTATGCTTACGAACTATGGTTCGGGCTACAATACCGGGGTCGAAGTATCCCTGGAAAGGTATATGACCAATGGTTTTCATTTCATGGTCAACGGAACCTTGTATGATTCTAAGTATAAGAACAGACTGGATGAATGGCTCAATACCAAATACAACGGTTCGTTCGCCTCAAGCGGGCTTATCGGCAAGGAGTTTAAAGTTGGAAGCGGGAAACAACACACCCTCAGCATCAGCTCCAGGTATATCCTTGCGGGAGGCATGCGCTATTTGCCCATTGATACGGAAGCATCCATGGCCAACAGGACCACCCTTCGAATCTGGGACAATGGATTCTCAGAAAAGTTATCGGATTATTTTCGGGTGGACCTGATGCTTAAGTTCAGAAGAAACCGGTCGAGGTATTCAGGTGAATGGACAATAGATATGATGAATATTCTGAACCGCCAGAACCAGTTGGAAGAATACTGGGATAACAGCATCGGCAATTTTAAGGCGGAGTACCAGAATCCTTTTATTCTCATTTTGAGTTACAGAATACAGTTTTAAACCATGAAATCTTTGATACATATAAGCTTGTGGCTGGCGACCGCTCTGCTCCTTGTCCCTCTCACAGGATGTGAGAACTATGACGACGATCCCATATTCCCTGCATCCGATTTCATCGCCACGGGTGATTATCAGGGAGTATACTGGCCTACAGAAGGATGGAGAACCTGTGAACCCGAAGAAGTTGGGATGGATCCCAAGAAACTGAAAGAGCTCAATGAGGAGATCAGGTTGTTGTTGGAGATGCAAATCGATTTTCAGAGCATCGTGATCGTAAAGGACGGCTATATAGTGGCAGAACAATACTACTCTGACGAATTTGGCCAGGATGATCTCCACCGCATCTATTCCTGCACCAAAAGCATTACATCGGCCATGATCGGGATTGCCCTGGACAAAGGCCTCATTGGAAGTGTCGGCGATAAGATGACCGATTTCTTTCCGGATCATGCATTTCAAAACATGAGTTCTGATAAGGAAAACATCACCCTGCATCACCTGCTCACCATGAGTGCGGGATTGGAATGGTATGAACTGGAATACCCATATGGCGATGAAAGGAACACTTTCAGGCAATGGGCCAATGATGGCTACAGCCTCGGTTTTGTCCTGGACCAGCCCAGTGTGGCTCCCCCTGGAGAGGAATACAGTTACAGCACAGGCATCTCGCACCTGCTCTCAGGAATTGTGCAGTATTCCACCGGGATGCGGGCCGATTCCTTTGCCCTGCAAAATATTTTCAATCCCCTGGGAATTGAGGACTACGCATGGCCCATCAGCAGTGAAGGGGTCGCCTATGGCGGAAACTCAGTGTACCTGAGACCCAGGGACATGGCCAAATTCGGTTACCTCTACTTGAAAAACGGGGAATGGGACGGGGAGCAGATTGTACCCGAAAACTGGGTGGCGGTTTCCCAGGAAAAACACATGCCCAGGAAGTACATACCCGACAACTATTATGGATACCAGTTCTGGGTGAGTGATTACGGGCTTTACTCAGCCGTAGGTTATGAAGGACAATGGATCATGATTGTGCCTGAACATAACCTGGTAGTGGCATTCAACAATGACTTTGTGGAAGGAGACAATTTCCAGTGGACCACCCCTGAACGACTGCTCAATACCTACATCATTCCTGCCTGCAAGTAACATCCCTGGCAGAGTGTCTGCGCGATCACCGGCCCTAAGACTTAGGTAAGCTTTGGGGCAGCCTGATGACAAATGTGCTGCCCCTGCCCACCAGGGAATCCACCATGATAGTTCCTCCGTGCATGTTGACGATCTTCCGGACTATGCTCAGGCCGATGCCTGTCCCTTTCTGCTTGGTTGTGAAAAAGGGAATGAACACCTGTGATTCATGTTCCGGGGATATTCCGGGACCATTGTCAGAGATCTCCAACATTAGATGACGTTTCTCCGGCAAAGATGCCTTGATCTGAATGATTCCGTTCCTTGTTCCCTTCAGTGCGTCGATGGAATTCCGAACCAGATTGATAAATGCCTGCTCCATGAGGTTCTTATCGGCATGGATGACCATCAACGGGTCTTGCAGTTCGAATGTGAACCGGATGCCCTGACTCTTCAATTCCTCTGTGAACAATAATTCAAGACCTTCCATGAATTC
>CBDTYO010000267.1:0-5915 GCA_965364615.1 uncultured Bacteroidia bacterium | reverse complement strand
ACATGCGAAAAAGAGCAATGCCGGAAAAAAGATACATAAGAGAAACCTGTGCTTAGCCATCGTGATTTTGTTCTTAAAAACGCAAAAATGGGGAAAATAATATGAGAATGCTATTTTTGTTGCAAAGCCAAACCTATGCACCCAGCCATGAACCTTACCGCAGCCCTTTTGATTTTGATGACCGCTTACTGTTCCCCCGGGAAAAAGGAAGCCGACCTGATCCTGACCCACGCCAGGGTATATACCGTAGATGCTGAATTCACCGTGGCCGAAGCCATTGCCATCAAGGATCACAGGATCCTGGCTGTGGGAAGCGCCGATGAAATTGAAAAGGGATATACCTCAGACCAGGTAAGGGACCTGGAAGGAGCCTGTATTTACCCGGGATGGATCGATGCCCATTGTCATTTTTTCGGCTACGGGATGAACCTGAATGCCGTGGATGTGTCCGGAACAAGCTCGGTGGAGGAGATCATTGCCCTCTTGAAGGAACACCAGGCCAACCATCCCGGCGCATGGATCACCGGAAGGGGCTGGGACCAGAATGACTGGGAGGTGCAGGAATTTCCCGACAAGCGCCTGCTTGATCAGCACTTTCCTGATACCCCCATCCTCTTGAGGCGCATAGACGGCCATGCCGCCTGGGCCAACTCCAAGGCCCTGGAGATCGCAGGGGTCACCGCCCAATCACGGGTGGACGGGGGAACCGTCATGCTGAGCGGGGGTGAACCCAACGGCATCCTGGTGGATAACGCCATTGGATTGGTGGGTTCCAGCATACCCCCAGTCACTGAAGAGGAAATCAAAGTGGCTCTCCGGCAGGCTGAAAAAAACTGCTTTGCAGTGGGACTTACTTCGGTGCAGGATGCCGGACTCTCATACAAGGTGGTCAAATTGATAGACTCGGAACATCAGAATGGAGACCTGAAAATCCGGATCAATGCCTGGCTCAGCCCCTCTGAAGAAAACTTCACCCATTTCGTGGAAAAGGGGCCTTACCAGACCGACCACCTGACGGTGAATACCGTCAAGCTTTTCACCGATGGAGCACTGGGGTCCAGGGGAGCCCGGATGATTGAACCCTATTCCGACGATCCCGGGAACCTGGGACTCTATGTCACCCCGCTCGAGGTACTTGAAAAAAATTGCAGGAGAGCCTATGAACATGGGTATGCAGTGGCCACACACTGCATCGGTGATGGGGCCAACCGGGAGACACTGAAGATCTATGCCAGGATCCTGGAAGGCAAAAACGACCGGCGCTGGCGCATCGAACATGCCCAGATCATTCATCCCGATGATTTTCACTATTTCGGGGATTATAACATCATCCCTTCGGTGCAGACCACCCATGCCACCTCCGACATGTACTGGGCGGAAAAGCGGGTGGGTCCTCAGCGCATGAAGGGGGCTTATGCCTACAGGCAGTTATTGGAGGAAAACGATTGGCTGCCCAATGGCAGTGACTTCCCGGTGGAGCAGATCAATCCCCTGTTCGGATTTTATGCGGCCGTGGCCAGAAAGGACCAGAGCGGATATCCCCCGGAAGGATTCCGGAAAGAAAATGCCATCACCAGGGAACAAGCGCTGAGAGCCATGACCATCTGGGCCGCGAAAGCCGGAAAGGAAGAACACCTGAAAGGCAGCATCGAGCCGGGCAAACTGGCCGATCTGACCATCACCACCACCGATTTGATGACGGCCCCTGAAGAGGAATTATTCCGGATTAAGGTAACTCATACCTACTCGGGGGGCGAGCTGGTATTTAGCGGAGAATAAAGTTGGCCCCGAGGGCAAAAATGTCCCACGACCGTTCTGAAATGGGAAGGCTGTACTCTGCAAAAAGGAAGAGCCACTCATTGAAATTGTAACCCACATTCAGCGGGATCCATAACCTGGGATTCACCACTTCGGCGAAGCTGAGATCAAAATCCAGTCCGGTGGAAAGGCTCACTTCGTATCGGGGCGTATAGGTGACCAGTCCCGTCAGATCGGCTCCGAAGGTATCCCAGTAATGCAATCCGCCAATGAAGGATACATAGGTTCTTCTGGTCTCGTAGACCAGGTACTGGAGATCGGCTCCAAAATAATCCGGGCCATTGACGAAATAGATGAACCGGGCATTCACATCCAGTGAATAGAGCAGTCCGTAGCCCCCGTTCACCGCAATGGAAGGACCCCCTCCATCAAAGAGGATCACATTCCTGTCGGCGTGATAAGCCGGAGTAATGCCCACACTATAAGCACGCTGAGGAAGCGTTTTTGCGAAATTGACCACCTGTCCGGAAGCCAGCACGGGCAGTGCGAGAAGAAGGAGAAGAAGAAGTCTTTTCATTGCAAGGGGCTTGGGTAGCGCTTTTACAAAAATAGAACTTCTCCTGTAATCTCCTAAAATAGAATATCCCTCCCCATGTAGAAGTCCAGGATCTTCGAATAAAAAATCAACTCATACTTGGAAGAGATCATGTCTGCGGTGGACTCGGCCAGCTGGCTGCGTGCCTGCTGCAACTCCAGGGCTGTTCCCGTACCCACCTTGAACTTTTCCAACGCAAATCGGTATGCCTCATCGCTGTTGGCCACGGCTTCCTGGGCCGACTGGTAATTGTCCAGAGCTGCCACTGCTTCGGTGTGGTATTGCTGGAGGGTTTGCTGGAGCATCAAAACTGTATTATCATACTGGTATTCAGCATCCTGGAGATCCAGCTTGGCTTTATTGATATTGGTTTGTACCTGCCAGCGGCTAAAAATCGGTACCTCGATCCCCATGGATACCTGTTTGTACTGGTTGTTGTTCACCTGCTCCCGGATGGGGTAATCCTGGCTGGGATCCACCGGATTCATCAGTCCGTCACTGTAGTTGGTGTAGATCAAGCCACGCGCATAGAGCCTGGGTGAGCGCATGCCTTTCCGGATGGCCAGGGCACGATCCATGGATTCAATGCTGTATTCGGCACTTTTAATTTGGGGCAGGTTTTCCAGGGCATATTGAAATACCGAGTCAAAATCGGGGATCGCTGCCGCAGAAGGATCGGGCAGCAGGGGCGCCTCGATCTCAAAGCCTTCCACCTCGGTCATATTCATCACATGCAGGAGGTTGAGCCTGGCAATGTCCCGGTTATTTACCGCCCGGGTATAGTTCAGTTTTTCGGCCGAAAGCTGTGCTTTCACTTCCAGAAGCCGTCCCTTGGGTTCGTTGCCCACTTCCACCAGGCTCTCCATGCGTTCCACCTGCTGGCGGGTAACCTGCACCACCGTGTCGGCCACCGCTACCAGTTCCTGGTTTCGCAGCAGGTCCAGATAACCCGTAATCACCTGTATGGTCACATTATCGATCAGCGCTTCCAGGTTCTCCCTGTTCATCTGGTAGGTGGCCTTGTTCATCTTGATGTTGTTGAGTCCCTGAAGTCCGTTGAAAAGGGTCAGATCACTCCGCATACCCAGATCCCCCTGACTGACGTTGGCATCCTTCCATTCGTAGGTACCCCGGTCCAGCACGCGGCCAGAACCCAGCTCGTGTTCCATCATGCCATTCAAATTGGGAAGCAGATCAAGTTTGCTTTGCCTGTGGTCCTGCCCGCTGGATTTCAGGGCGACCTCCTGCCTTTTCAGTTCCAGGTTGTACTGCAGGGCCTGATCTATGCACTGGTCCAGAGTCCACGGAGCGTTCGTTTGTCCCCACAACCCGGTTGAGGCCATCAGCATCCATACAAAAGCTAGATATATTTTCTTCATGGCTGTGGGTTTAGCGGTTATATTTCAGGATCAGTTTATCATGATCGGCATAATTCTGGTAAGAGGACACAATCACCTTCTCACCGGGCTCAAGCCCCCCGAGCACTTCATAATACCTGGGATTCTGACGTCCGATGCTGATGTCACGTTTTACGGCAAACTCTTCCGATTCATCCAGCACAAAGACCCATTGCCCGCCCGTGGTCTGGTAGAAACCACCCTTGGTGAGCAGGATCCCTTCCTGTGATTCGCCCAACTGCAATCGAATCCGTGAAGTCTGTCCGATCCGGATTTGTTCGGGTACCTCCTCTGTAAACACCATGTCCACAGCAAAACGCCCCCCTGCCACCTCCGGGTATATCTTGGTGATCACCCCGGTATAAGGCACACTGGCAAAATCACACTCTCCGTATAGTCCCCGCTGGATGCGGGCAATGTAATGCTCATCGATATCGACCCGCAGCTTATAGGAATCCAGGATGTTGATGGTGCCCACACGGGTTCCATAGGTAACCACTTCCCCTATCTCCGGGTTCAGACTGGCCAGTTCCCCATCGGCTGTTGCTTTGATATTCAGGTTGTCCATGCGCCTCCGGATGATCTCCATGCTGGTCTCCATGCTTCTCACAGAGGCTTCCAGGGAATTGATCTGGATGGACCTGTACAAAGAGTCATTCTTATAATTTTCCAGCACCAGGTCCAGCAATTCACTGGATGATTCATAGTCCTCCCTGGACTGGTCAAACTCTTCCCTGGATATATGCCCTTCCTCACGGAGCACCTTGTTGTTTTCATACAGGCGCTTCGCCTGTGCCACCGTCTTTTGCAGTTCAATGATCTGCTGCTTGTAGTTCAACCTGGTCTGGTCCATTTGAAGGCGGGCAGTACGAAGCTCATTGATGGATCTCACAATCTGGGCCTCGGCATTGGTGATCTCCAGCAGGAGGTTATCATTGTTCAGGCGAATGATCACGTCCCCTTTTTTCACCATATTCCCTTCCTCGATCAGGATCTCCTCCACACTTCCCCCTTCCACAGCATCCAGGTAGATGGTGGTGATGGGTTCCACGGTTCCCTGCACAGTGATGTAATCCTGGAACACATCTTCTTTTACCTCTTCAATGGTGATGCGTGATACATCCACATTGTACTTGGAACTTTTGTCCCCAAAAATGATCACCCCCAGCACGGCCAGCATCAAAGCTCCAAATACAAAGTACCAGATGGTTTTCCGGGAAAAGAATCCCTTTTTCTCAAGTTTGCGGTCCATTCCTGCCTGATCGTGACTATTCATGTTTCTTTTTTTTTATTTCGTCCTTCTAGTGCAGAAGCTGTGCCAAAAGAAGTAACATTGTGATAATCTATAACTTATCTGTTGGGAGAAAGAGAGAAGTCAAAAAAAAGTGTTCGATTTTGGGATTAATATGTACGAATTCGTACACTTCATACGGAATTTTTCTTACCTTTATTTAATAAATCTACTGAATATGAATAGATTGCACAATAAGGCATCCTTTTTGAAAGAAAGAATGGTCAAACGATACTAAATACAGAAGATGGAACAGAAAATTGGTAGAATCCTGGCTGTGGATGACAACGAGGACATCCTGTTTGCCCTGAAATTATTGCTGCGCCCCCATGTAGAAATCATTGAAACCCTCACTGGACCGGAGCGCATCCCGGAAGTAATGAAGCAACAGGATTGGGACGTGATCCTGCTGGATATGAATTTCACCAAGGATGCCATCAGTGGTCAGGAGGGATTTGATGCCCTATCCCAGATTCTTGAAATAGACAACCAGGCTGTGGTGGTCTTTATCACTGCCTACGGTGATGCAGAAAAAGCCGTGAAAGCCATCAAAATGGGAGCCACCGATTTCATCCTGAAACCCTGGCAGAACGAAAAAATCCTGGCCACCATTAACTCGGCCATCAGCCTGCGGCGCACGCGCTTGCAAGCCCAGAGCCTGAAACTCAAGCAACAGGAAATCAGTGCTGTGCTGGACCAGCCCTACACCGATTTTGTGGGTCAGTCTCCCGAAATGTATGAGGTATTCAATACCATAAAGAAAGTGGCTGCCACCGATGCCAATGTATTGATACTGGGGGAGAACGGTACCGGTAAGGAGCTGGTGGCCAGGGCCCTGTACCGTGACTCACTTCGAAAAGACGAAGTGTTTATC
>CBDTYO010000266.1:0-5957 GCA_965364615.1 uncultured Bacteroidia bacterium | reverse complement strand
CCTTTTCGATAAGAGCCCTTATTTTTCGACGGACTGCTTTTCAGCTATGGATCCTAAAGGCTTCTTTTTGTACCTTTCGGGAGGTAAAATGAATGGGAGAGCGCACACCAGGTTTCAACTCTTTTTGATCCAGCTCATCGCTGTCTTTGTCTGGTTTCTGATTACAGTGGTGCAGTGGTCAGGCAATCCCAAGAACAGTCCTGGAATCACCATTCCCATGATTGTCCGGGGAGTGGAGGCGCTGGCAGTACTCATCATGTCCAGTGGGCTGATATTCCTGGCCGAGCAGTTAAGGCACCGTCTTACGCCTTTTGTATCGCGGATCTTGCTTATCGTATTCCTGTATTTCTTTGCCATTGCAGCCAATGTGATATCTCTCCTCATCAGGGCCATGATCGGATACTCGCCTCCCTCCATCGATGGCTATTTCTTCATCCAGAGCCTGCATTTTTACATCCCCTTGTTCCTGGTATACGTATTATACTGGGCCGTGAAGCACAGGATCGAGTGGAACCGGGAGAGGGAGGATAAGCTGAAAGCCGAAAGCCTGGCGCAGGAAGCCAGGTGGATGATGTTGAGTTACCAGGTAAATCCCCATTTTCTTTTCAATGCCTTGAACAGCATCAGGGCCCTGATCGGTCAAAATGATGAGAAGGCCAGAAGCATTGTGACCGAGATGTCGGAATATTTTCGGTACAGCCTTTCCATCGGACACAGGACCCTGGTCGCACTGGGCGAGGAGATCAAAGCCGTTGACAGCTACCTGGAAATCCAAAAGATCCGATACCCGGAACGCATTCGTGTGTCAAAATCCATTGATGAGTCCGCTCTTCAGTGCCTGGTGCCAGTTTTTACGGTACAGACCCTGATAGAAAATGCCATCAAGTATGGTCTGAAAACACACGAAGGGGTGGTGGACATCCAGATCCGGATCGGGCATCTGGAAGGCAAACTGCGCATTCGGGTCGCAAACACCGGCACATTGGTCGATCCCCTGCAGAAGCCCGGCGATGAAATGGGAACACAAACGGGCCTGGAAAACCTGAAGAGCAGACTGAGCATCCTGGACAAGGATTATCGTTTCATGCTTGAGGAGGAGGGAGAACTGGTGGCAGCCACCGTCATTTTGAATCAATGTAAGCGCCATGAAGAACTGGAAGTCCCTCATAGTGGTTGATGAACCTCTGGCCAGGATGGAGATCTTGCGCTTGCTGCAGTCCCATGACCATATCTCTGTCGTGGGGGAAGCCGGGTCTGTGCCTGAGGCAACGGAGGCCATTCAGGCCCTTTCGCCAGACCTGGTTTTTCTGGATATCGACCTGGGGGCACAATCGGGATTTGATCTGCTGAAAATCACAGGGCGGAGCTTCCATACCATTTTTGTGACTGCCTATGATCAATATGCCATCAGGGCTTTCGAAATCAATGCACTGGATTACCTGCTCAAACCCGTGCATCCCGATCGCCTGAAGGAGGCCATTGCCCGTCTGGGCAGTCCGGTGAATAACGAACTCAGGCTTAAACTGGAGCCCTTTGATAAAATACTGCTGAACAAGCACCATGGCGCCCATTTCATCAGCATTAAAGATATTCGCTTTATCGAAGCCAAAGGGGACTACACAAGGATCAGGGGCAGCAAAGGGGTACAGGGTCTGGTGCATCATACCCTTAAAAAATGGATGGACCGTCTTCCTTCTCCCATGTTTCTTCAGGTGCACCGCTCCTTCATCATCAATGTGGATCAAGTAGAAGAGATTCTCAAACAATCGGCTGACTCCCATTTGATCAAACTCAAAAATGAAGATGAAATGATCCCCGTGAGCCGCAACTTTATGCGTAAGCTCAAAGAGACTTTCCGGGTGGACTAACATGGCATAGCCTTCGTCGATGAATAAATCCACTCATCGAAAAAAGCATGGCCTGCTGCCCCGCATCTCCTACCTTGTGTTGTAAATGAAAATGTAAATACCATGCACTACATGTACAGGAAGTTTCTCAGGGGCATTCTCCCCCTGGCTTCCTTGCTGGCAACAGACAATATGGTGGCCCAGGAGATGGTCTTTCAGGATTTTTATCAGCAGATCCTGCAATGGGAAGATCAGGGTAATTATGTCCGGGCCCTGGATTTCCTTCACACGCTGCGCGGCGATTATCCAGACAAGTATTTCCTCTTATTGAAAGAGGAGATTTATATCCAGGAGAAGCTTACCATGTTCAGCAAAAACATGGCTTTGTTCAAGGAGGGGCATGACCGGGGTTATTTCTTTTTCATCCATCCGGGCATCCGGGCCTTTGCCCCTTATAAAGAGCTAGAAGGATTTGATGCCCTTTCTGCCACAGATCTGAAACTAAGAGAGGAAGCCAACGCGGTGTCTGAGCTACTGTACAAGGTGGTAATCCCTGACAATTTCAGCCGGAAGAGCCATTTTCCTGTCTGCATGTTTTTTCATGGGGGCGGAAGCAATCTGCAGAAGGTCCGGGAGCACTGGCACTCGCCCACCCTGGATGCAGAATGCATCAAGGTATACGTACAATCTTATCTGCATTACGACTCCGAGACCTTTGGATGGCGATCGGGCGATGAAAGAGCTTTTCGGGAAATTGCAGAACTCTATCAACATTTAAGAGAGCAATACTCCATTGATACAGCCTCCCTCATTGTGGCGGGAATATCAGCCGGTGGAACCTTTGCCATTGATCTGGCCCTCAGGCAGATCATTCCGGTGACCGGATTCATGGTGATTTGTCCCGGCATCCCGACGATCCTGGGTGAAGGTTCCTCCTTTGACCTGCCCGGGGTGCGGGGATACATGCTGGGCGGTGAGAAGGATCACTACCTGTCCAGGCAAAAGAAAATGGCAGAGATCTTCGACCGTGAAGGACTTAGCTGCCGGCATGAAATTCTGGAGGGAATGGGCCACCAGTATCCCCCGGAGGAAAGCAGGTGGATCGAAGAGGCCCTTTATTTTGTGGGACACGAAAAATCCAAACCATGAAAGTCAAAGACAGCTTGAGGATGGGGGCCTTGTTGCTGCTGGGAATATTTGTTATTCTTTTTCTGGCCTTGCCGGGATTCAGGTCCCGGGTAATACCTGGAATTCTAAAGATCTATTCGGAAAAGCATTTCACCGGATTCTGGCAGGGTCCCCATCCGGAAGATGAGACCAAGAAATTTTACATCCAGGTGGTTTCGGAACAGGATTCCCTGCAGGCGAAGGGATATTGGACAGAAAGGGGATTTTACCTTTCGGAATTCGAAGTAGACAGCCTGCGCATTGTCGGAAGGAATGTGTCTTTTTTCGTGCATGAATGGGGCTGCCGGTACGAAGGCATTCTGAAAGGCAAAAGAGAAGCCCGGGGGGGATTTTCCTGCGGCGAGGAACCCTTCGATCCGGTCACCCTGGTGAAGAATGATCAGATCCGGAATATCCTTATCCATGCCCGGCCAGGATGCCAAAAGCCGGGCTACGCCTACAGGTACCGCATCCCTGATCCCTTGCAGGAGGGATCAGAAGCCCCTGGCGGTCTGCCATCGGGCGATTCTCTTTTCATCTATTCTCTCCTGCCGGAGATCATTGCCGGGGACTATGGACGAATCAATTCTTTCCTGGTATACCGCCATGGGAACCTGGTGTGTGAGGAATATTTTTTCGGGTATGCAGAAGACGATCTGCACCCCATCGAATCCTGCACCAAAAGCATTGCCTCCCTGCTGATCGGCCTCGCCATGGATCAGGGCCTGATCAAAGACCTGGATGAGCCCCTTTTCAGCTATTTCCCTGACTATCCACACCTGAAGAACGGACCTTACCGGGAATTGAATCTAAGGAATCTCCTGTCCATGACCTCAGGTTTCGATCCGATGAACGATGAGCTTTTCGCCTCTGATGATCGCATCGATTTTGCCTTGAAAAGGCCTCTGATCGACACACCCGGCCATCTGTTCCGATACGATGGGGGCAACTCTGAAATCCTGGGGGCAGTCTTACAGGCAGTCACAGGGGAGTTTGCGGACAGCTTTGCCAGGCGCACACTGTTTCAGCCCCTGGACATTGATCGGTATGACTGGGATCGCTTTAAACAAGAGGATTATCCAAGCATGGGCGGTTCTCTCCATCTCACTCCCAGGGCGATGACGAAAATCGGGGCGATGGTGCTACAAATGGGAAGCTATCAGGGAAAGCAGGTGGTATCTGAACAGTGGATACGGGAGTCCACCTCACCCAGGACAGAGACCCATACAGAAGAAAGCTATGCCTACCACTGGTGGAACCTGGAGCTGGGTCAGGGTCCAAGTAGGTATCAGGCCATCTGGGCCAACGGATGGGGAGGGCAATTCATCTACATCATACCCGAACTGGAGACTGTCATTGTGACCACCGGTCACAATTATGCACTGGACTCCTGGGCCATATCCCGGGGCATCAACAAATACATCCATTGCCTGGATCCAGACCGAAAACCATGATCTCATGAAGATACATCCCAAAATAGCTTTGGTTTTCCATGCAGGGTTGCTTTCGGTCTTGCTTGCATCGACTTGTTCTCCAGACCATTCCGGGAATGGACCCGATCTGTTGCTGGAAGAATTGCCGGGGATCGACCTGGATTATATTTCCATGTTACAGCGTCCGGACTGTATGCTCCCACTGAACAACTATTTGTTTGAACATGTAGCTGAGATCCCCACCCTGGCAGAGGAAATGAGCCGGTCACTGGCCGATACCCCAGTTCGTTTACAACGCCTTTTCCAGCGTTCTTTCCAGCTCCTGTCAGCCAGTGCGGGAGGCTTCGGTCCCCCATTGCCCGGAACGGGCCCTTCTGTCCGCATACACTCTACCCATGAACTGGCCACCCAGATGGAATCCCATGGGTGGGTGGTGGATGGAAAGGGAGAATGGGAGAAACTTTCTTTCGAATTCAGGAAGGCAGTGGTCGAAAACCTGCTGGCCTTTCAGGAGGCCGCTGTGGTTTTTGAAGCATTTGCAGCCCCTGTCAGATCTTACCTGGCTGAGTCCGGGGCAAGGACCCTCGAAGAAGTGAGCGGGGCACTGCTCTTGCCCTGGACCCACAAAGAATTGCAGGCTTTTTCCTCACTGGAGCTTCCCGGCCAGTTGGATCTCAGGAAATTGTCCATGGCCACGAGACTGATGAGCAGCCAGCTGGATGATTTCTTCCAATTGCATGAGTCCGAGATCCCGGCCGGATTTTCCGCATGCAGACTGATATCGCCTCTGGGGGAGGTATTGATCTCCGGACCCGACGCAGATACCATTGCGGGGGAACATCTCCTGGTGGTAGAAACCGGTGGAGATGACCTCTACCTGGGGAATACGGCCTCCTCCTCGCCTGACGCTTGTCCCTTAAGCATGGTGGTGGACCTGAAGGGGGATGACCGTTACCAGGGCACAGATCAATCAGTGCTTGCGGCGATTCTGGGCATGACCGTGCTGTTGGATCTGGAGGGAAATGATGAATACAGCTCCGGGCGTTCAGGATTATCCTTTGCCCTCTATGGTTCCTCCCTGCTTTTCGATGCCAATGGCAACGACACCTATGTAAGCCATGCGGATTATTCCCAGGCAGCAGCCTTCATTGGCACGGCCTTGCTTGTGGATGGGGAAGGAGATGATCACTACTTCTGCCGGTCCCACTCACAGGCATTCGGGGGGACCTTGGGGGTGGGCATTTTCTATGATCATCAGGGTGACGATCGATATAATACCGGTACAATCCAGAGCCCTGAGAAAAACCAGGGCCAAAGCTTCATCCAGGGTACAGCCAGGGGCAGGTGGGCCGAATCCACAGATGGTCACAGCCTGGCCGGAGGACTGGGGATTTTCACGGACAGATCGGGCCGGGATGAGTATTCGGCCGGCAGCTTTTCCCAGGGGGCGTCCTATTATTTCGGACTGGGCCTGTTCAGCGACCATGAAGGAGATGACCAGTACAAGGCT
>CBDTYO010000265.1:0-5974 GCA_965364615.1 uncultured Bacteroidia bacterium | reverse complement strand
GCCTTATCTTTATGGTCAATGATAAAATGTGCGTTGGACTGGATATTGATAAAAAAACAGGTGAGGACAGGTTAATGGTAAGGGTTGGTAAAGCGAAACACGATCAGCTTATCTTTAAAAAAGGAAGCCGGGAGATGGACTTTACCGGGAGCGTTATGCGCGGATTCCTGTTTATTGATCCTGATGGTTTTGATAATGAAGAAGACCTGGATTTCTGGGTCGAAAAAGCCTTGCAGTTTAATAAGCAGATCCGTTAAGCATTATCCCGTTCCTCCCGTGTTGGATATACTGAGTCGAATTCGACAAATTCAGCCATGCATTTCTACAAATCAAGGTAAGATATTTGGCTTCGCCGAGCTGAAGATTCAATCACCTTGTCTATGAAATGAAGCCCGGTGGACGATAGTTCACCGGGCTTTCTTATTATCTATTTCTCGCGCAATTTAAGACTATCATTTTTTTTCTGAGCCTGCTTTTTGTATGGAATTATGAGGCTGAGATTGATGTAATTCATTCATGAATTATCGCATCATAAACGGCCTGGAAGATATAGTCGTAACTGCCTTTCGACAATGTCCAGCTTTGAGCGTAGGAATCGGATGTGACAACCACTACCAGCTGTTCGGCGGGATAGACACAGATTAACTGCCCACCACGACCTGAGGCCCAGTAAATGTTACTGTCACTTATCAACCAGTAAAAACCATAATCCCTGTTAATGGCCTGCTGTAGGGTCGATTCATGTAACCAGTCTGCCGGGATGAGCTGTTCACCCTTCCATTTACCATCATTTATCATTAACTGACCTATTTTAAGCATATCCCTAGGGCGCAACCAGAGACCCATCCCACCGAGATTGAGTCCGTCGGAATGCTGCTCCCAGAAGTAATTACTTATGCCCATCGGTTCAAAGAGGTAAATCTTAATCAAATCTTCCAGGTTTTTTCCGCTAGCCGCCCGGATAATCCCTGATAGCAGCTGTGGATTTCCGTCACCATAGTACCAGTCCTCTCCGGGAAAGAAAAGCTGGGGCCTTGATAGTACGTAGGATAGACTGCTGCCATCGCAGTATATCATTTCAGCAGTATGCACTTCATCGTCGTAATCAATGCCTGTTTCCATCGTAAGGATGTGCCTGAGTGTAATGATTCGCTTGACACTGTCACCATCAAAATACTCCGGTATATAATCATATGCTTTATCGTCAAGTGTTCCCAGGTATCCTTTTTCAAATGCAATTCCTGCAGCCAGTGATGTTATACTTTTTGTTACCGACATGACGGCATGCAGCCTATCCTTGTCAACAGGATCCTTGAAGTATGCTTCCGAGACCAGTTTATTATTCCGCATGACCAGTAAACTCCTTATGTTCGGATACTGATCTTCATCTGAGAGGGTCATGTAAACATTCTCCAGCATAAGGGTATCGAATCCTTCATTTTCAGGAGCTGAGATTTGTAATCCATCTCCGGATTCAATTGGTTTTATGGTCCTGAAAGGAAGCTGCAGCGCTTCATCTTTCAGACAGGAGGTCAGCAGGAGAACTGCTACTCCAACAAATGTTACAATAATTCTATTCATAGCTGTCAGGTTTTTGTTCTACATTTCTTTCAACTTCGCAAGTATCTTCACACTGCCTGATCCATTTTCCGGCAAACAGGAAGACTGGAAGAACAATTACCAATAATGCCCCGCTAAAAGATAGCCACAGGATCCTGGTTACAGAAGGATCAAACAGGTATCCGATTATAAACAATCCAATAAGGAGGAGCGCGATGAATAAAAAGGCCCATCTGATCCATGCGCATGCACGGTATTTCGTCCATGCCCATTTCCCATTTCCTTTGCAGCAGCTTTGTGTGTTATTGTTCTGATCTGTAATATTTTCTTTTCTTTTCATTATTTCATTTTTTTAAAGGCATTAGAATGCAAATCCGATCCCAATTACCTGGTTAATAATGGATAAATCCTTGCTGGATTTTAAGCTGTTATGTGTATAGTTGAATTGCCAGAAAATACATGCTCTGGCTTTTTTGCCTGTCTTAAAGTGATAGGTCAGTTCTAATTCCGGATTAAAATGTTCAGTAGCAAAGGATAAATTCATATCCTGGTGAACCGTCTGCACTATATAACTCAGTGTTGGTTCCGACTCATGGAACATTTGCTTTTCCGGGTTCCTGGAGACAACTGAAAAGAGCGGCAGGCCCAATCTCAATGACAACGAATTGTTGTTGTCAAATTTGTGATAGATTTGTCCGCTGAAGCCCAGGCTATGAGCAGTTAGCCAGTTGAAATGGTTTTCATCCCAGCCAGTGTAAATACCCTGGCTTGCGTCCAGCTTCACCTGTCCGCCAAGGTACAACCTGGTATTTCCTTCCGCTTTCAGCACTTGCCTGGAGAGCCTGTACTGTGCAATGGATTGAAGGAAGTAGCTTGCGGCTTCATCTTCAAACCTGCTTTTCAGGAAGTGCATCCCAATGTTCAGCTCAAGTTCTTGTAAATAATTGCAGCACTCTCCTTCCAGGAACAGGCCTGCCTGGAGGCCCGAACCTGAATGTACGAGGCCATTCAGGGATTTGTCCTTAACCTGGAGGTAGGAAGGACCGATTGAAAATCCTTTCTTTAATTTGGTTGATTCAAATTTTTCCTGTGCATAGGCGCTAATTCCACATGCAATGATTAGAAGGAATATAGCGATTGATCGAGTTCTCATATGCATGATTTTAATGAATACTGAAGCAAATATCCATTAAGAAGCTTCAGCAAGCGTCCCATTTTATGCATATGAGAGCCCCCTTTATAAAGTGGGACGTCCCACTTTACAAATCAGTTGATGGAATTGTAGTATTCGGATGGAGTGATCCCAGTGTGGTTTTTAAACACCCTGTTGAAGGCTGTTTTTGAATTGAAACCACATCCATAGGCAATAGAGAGGAGGGTGTAATTCTTGTTATCGGAGTTTTGAAGCTCGGATTTAAACTCTTCAATGCGGTATGAATTCACAAAATCAAAGAAATTACATGCAGCCTTAGTATTGATTATTTTTGAGAGGAAATGTGCCTTTGTATTCAGCTTCTCCGCCAGCATCGGAAGACTGAGCGATGGTTCCAGGTAAGGTTTCTCTGTACTCATTAATTCGAGGAGCTCCTGGTATTTCCTGTTCATTGTTTCTTCCTCTAATCCAGGAGATTGGGCGTTTTGCAGGCCTTTCGTGATTTTGCTTTCCATACCCGGAGAATGAGAGGTGGATCCCGGTTTATAGGTTGAAAAGTTATCCGTAGTGAGGATGCCCTGCATGCCGATATAAAAAATCCCGATCGCCACTAGAATGAAAACGATGACTGAGCCAGCATCGGCAGGTACCAGGAAGAAGGTATTGCTTAAGATTTCCAGCAGAATAGCAACAAGCAATACAGCACTCAACGTATATAGCAGCACCTGCATCCATTTCAGATCCATTCCCTGAGTAGAGGAGAAGTGATTTCGCAGGTTCCTTTTATGTTTTCTAATGAGCATGAGACTCGCGGCAAGGTAAATAAGAACAAGGCCCATGATCAGGTAGGTAAGTATAACCAGGGGTTTTATGGTGAAGCCTGTACCACTCATGACCGAATTGTAGTCCTGGATTTTTTGATCCGCACTTTTCGAGTAATAAAAAATATAGAGCAGCAGGTTAATGACTATGAATGGCATTAGGTGGATTAAGAATACGGCTTTCTTTCTCCCGATCCTGGAGTAGGTCAATATATAGAGGTAGATCAGGGAAGCATGCAGAACGGTGAAGGAAACATCCAGTCCGATGAGCCAGGGGTAGGGGAAGTCATGCTGGAAATTATAGCGTTGCAAAAACTCCAGGAAGATATGAATAGCAATAATAAGCAGCCAGAAAGCCAATATCTTGTCAGACTGAGCCCTTTTCTTTTTCATGAATACAAGGGAAGAAAGAAAGAGAGCCTGGAAGGAGCAGATAAGCAGTAAACTATTCATGGTGAGGATAAATATACTGAATCAACACTAAATATAATTCAGAAATACAAGCACTTGTGCCATTCCTTTCACCAAATCAAGGTTGGATATTATAATCGTATAGTCTACTACCAGGAACCCGGCGAAGAATATCGCCGTGTTTTTTATTTCCTGGCGAGTTGAAAGCTCACTTCTATAAGGGATTGGGAACAAAAAGGCCTTGATTGAGCGGAACAAATATATGCTTCTTACTTGTAAAGCACCCTGGAACAAGTCCACGTAGCCGAAGGCCGAGCAATCTTACCCCCGATACAAAAAAATCCTGACGCGAATCGAGCTTGCAAGCTCACGGAAGTTTAACGGCAGTACGATTTTTCAAGAACTAAAATCCATTATTGTTGTACTGGATTGGAAATATAACAAAAGAAGAACCGGGAGGTTAAATATTCCCGATTCTTTAAATTATTACTCTTACGGATGGTTAATTAGTTGCTTCTATGGATCATATGGATCAAACGAGTTATTCGGAAATGCTGTATCGACACCTGGAGTAACAGTATGTTCATAGGGAGGGTTAGGTTGGCCAGGTCCTCCATCAAGTGTAAATCTTGATACAGCTGTATGCTTTAACCAAGCTACTTTATTCGGGTGAAGCTCGCCATTTTCAACAGATCGGAATTCATGATAATGCACATAGCCCCTTTCATAGTAGGCTTCAGCCTTTTCATGAGACCATGTGTCAATGATACAATCTACCTTATATAATAAAGCACCATCCTCAGCATCACTGGACCACCAATTAGACGCTCCGAAAGGGCCAGTATTGTAATGTTTCCCAACAACCTTTCTCGGACCTGCCTGTACCCAATCATGTCCAGGGATATCGTAAGCTCCGCTAACCCCATCCGGGGCTCCTTCAAAATAATATTCTTCCCCGTCTATATAAATTACAGCACCGTGAACAAACCCTTTGTCAGCAGGTGCAGATTTCAGGGATGTGCTCTCCATGGCAGATATCAAATCACTGTTGGATTGATCGTATTCCTTCTCACAGGCGGATAACAGCATTACTGCTATGAAAAGGATGCCTAGCTTATAAATTAAATGTTTCATAATGGTTCATTTATTAAGTTTTTCAATGTGATAATTATAAAGTCTGTTTTACCTATGGTATTCGGCAGGGATTTTTCAGCTAATATTTATATCGAGTTGAAATCCTGTACCTAATTAGGTTTCGTACATTGTATTCAAATACATACAGAACTTTTTGCTAATCCAAATTGAATTCAGTAATAGGAACATCTCCCGTATATAATTCTGTGAGTTCTTAATTCACCAGCAATGTTTATCCTGATATAATGAATTATTGGCATGTTGATAGAATGTGCTGTAAAAAGTGTGATCCCTTTGATAATGGTTGTAAAGTTCCATTGAAAGGATCACAGGAGTATCACGAAAGAATCAACTTCTTATAAAGATTTATTATCAGGAATCCGTGGAAAGTGGGACAGAATATTTTTGCTCAGTTTTTCTTTTGACCAGATATGAAGATACTTGTATAAGGAATTCATTGGTATATCTTAGAAACAGTCATCAAATGCTTTGATAATTGTTATTCTATTGATTCTTAAATTAGAGATATCATTTACACCCGCTACGACCCGCAATTAGAAAAGAGGGTGTCTTCCTACTCGAAGAACAAACCCTCTTTTCACTATCAATCCCTTAAGGTATCTGAACCTTAAAACTCAATCCTGTAGTTCAGAATGGGTATCAATCCATTCATATACCAATTCTCAACATTTCCTGTCTCGGGGGAATAGAACTCATCTCCAACATTGTAACGGTTGGTCGCATTCTGAAGATCGAGAGATACGATCCAGCTCCAATTGGGCTTGTTCCTGCGAAAGCTCACTCCCAGGTCCACGCGAAAATAGTCGGGGGCTTTTGTTTCATACGCACGGGAGTAATCCCTTACATTCCAGTTTTGCAACAACGATGCTTCCAG
>CBDTYO010000264.1:0-5999 GCA_965364615.1 uncultured Bacteroidia bacterium | reverse complement strand
AAAATACAATGCCCGCCATGAGAAAGAAACTGACAGGAAGCTCAGAAGTCAGCCCCACAAAGCTGTATATTCCATGGGATTCCGATCCCCAGGCCGGCAACAATACAAGGTCCCTGTTGAGGACAAGCAGGCTCTTTTCCAGTCCAAAAACCCCAAGCAGTACCCCACAGACCAAAAACTGCAGTCCCGCTGCCATGCCTGCCATGGAGGCGGCTCCCAGGCGGTTCCGGTGACTCCATTTGCGGGCAAGCACCGCATGTACGCGGAACTTGTGGAAAATCAACATGGTAAGAATCCCCAGAAAAATGGCCCTGATCCAGGGAGAGACCCAGAAGTGATACCAGAAATACATGGGTCCCCTGACGGCTGCAATGCCCAGGACCAGAACCAGGATCAGTACCTTCGGTGCCATCAGGGAGACCAGCACCTCAGCAGGTTTTCTGTGTTGGCCCATGATCAACATCAGAAACAGTACGGGGAAGAGTCCCATGGCACCCAGGACCAGGGGGATCAGCCAGGAAACAAAGGAGGACAGGATCACTCCCCCGAAAAGGTATAACAAAACCAGGGCAAGGGCCAGGCGGGGAATGCTGTGCCAGGCATTGAGGTCGCTGACCTTGCCGGGTCTGAACAGGGCATCAAAATACAAGCTTCCCGCAAATTTCCGGTATCCCTGGTCCCGTATAAAACGGGGAATTCCCATGAGCAGCAAAAACAGCAGTACGACGGTCACCACCCGGGCCCATCGCACGGACCTGTCGGACTGTTCCGCCACCCGGGTTCCCTGCATCAAAGCCTCAAGATCCGCCCCCTGTGTATGAGCCTGCTCCTTGTACTTCTGCTGATGGTAAGCCACCGTGGCCCTGAATTGTCCCATGGCCAGCTTATAGTCCACAGAAGCAGGCAGATGGCCCGTGTCCAACCAAAGGTAATAATGCATGAAATACCGGGTATAGTAATCCAGCAGCCGGAGCACATCCAGGGAATAATCCAATTGGGCCATTTGCCGGTCAAGTTCTTCCGGCGATGCGACCAGGGTATCCCCAGAGCGCATGAGCAGCTCCTTTCGGCGGCTGATTTCCTGCATGGCCCGGCTGGCCCTGTCCACCACCTCCGGGAAATCTGACTTGGAAGCCTCGTAAAGGTAGCTCAGCTCCACACTGGAGCCATAGAATTTTTGTCCGGAAGAGTCAGGCGCTTGCCCTTCCCCCGTCCAGGAGGAAAACCCTGTTTCCTGCATGCGAAATACCGGCAGATCATGGCTCAGCAGAAAAGCAAAATAGCCGGCTATCAGACCGGCCATCAGGACTACAATGGATATCCGGGCATTTCGGGTGATCACATTTCAACCTGTTTGGAAATGGCTGAGCGGATGGGATTCAGCACCCGCATGAGCATTCGTTTCTTATCGGTCATGATCTGTGCATTTCCCTGCATATTCTGACTGAACTGAATCTGGATGTCATAATAGGTGCGGAGCCCTTCCCGAAATTCCACTTCCACCGTGTAAAAGTCATCGTCGGGGACCTCGGAGATATCGCTCACAAAGCCCTTGACCATGCCATATTCAAGGTGGGGGTAGTTGTCGAATTGTATGTTTACCTGGTCGCCTTGCTTGACCTTCCCGGCCCCTTCCAGCGGCAAGGAGATTTTGCCCACCAGGGAACCCGATTCGGCGGGAATAATGGTCAATACCTTTTCCCCTGCCTTCACATTCTGATTCTCGCTCCAGTATTTGGTGAAAGTCACCGATCCGCTCACGGGGGCCACCAGGAGAAAATTCTGCTCCCAGGAAGTAATGGAGGCTTTCAGGTTATTGTAAGACTCTTCCAGAACACTGATCATTCCCGAGCTTTCCTCCTGTTGCTTCAGTTCCAGTTCCACAATCTGGTTTTCGGTCCTGGCAATGCTGATGTTGTTTTCCGCCATCTGGCTGATGATCTGCTGGTATTTGTCCGATTCCGCCAGCATCTTGGAACGTGAATCCTCCAGATTCGCATCGGAGATCACCTCCTGTTCATACAGGGTGGCATCCCGGTTATATTGACGAGAGGCCATTTCGTAGTTCTGTTGCTGTATGGAGGCCCTTTGGGAGAGACTCCGGGTTAATTCCTGCTGTTTCTCCAGTTCGGAACGGGACGTCTGAATTTTTCGCTGGTGGTAATCGATCCTGCGGAATTCCATGAAGTCACGATAGGCCTTCAGGAACAGTGAATAATCGGCCTGGATGGCGCCCAGCCGGGCATTTCTCAATTCGGGCAGATCCTCCGTGATCTCATCCATGTCCACGGAATCAAGAAAGGTCAGGCTGTTCTTCAACTGGACCACATCGTCATAATCGGCCGGATTCTCCAGCATGACCAGCACTTCCCCCTGATTCACTTCTTCGTTGTTATTGACAAAGAGCCTGACGATCTTGCCCGTGGTCCTGGCTCTCAGGTCTGCCGGAGGATTCACCGAGGTCACCACGATCCTTGCCCTTTTGGTATCCGGATATTTGAATACCCAGCTCCCAAACAACAAAAGGGCCAGCAAAAACAAAAAAAGAATGGCTCCGTTCCGGGTGATCCATCCCGGGACGCGCCCCAGCATGTCTTCCAACTCATTGGTCTGAAGCTCAACTCTTCGGGTCGATCCGGCTTTGGCCATGGTTTCTCAGCTTGTTCGGGGCTAATATAGCAAAAATGGCTGTGATATATCCGATAGAAACATTTGATTATATTTGGGCAAAACCAAAACAACATGAAGGTGAGAATGGGAACAGGCCCCGGTCTGGCGTGCGGAATCCTGCTTTTGGTGAGCCTTTCTTGTGATCAGAATATGCCAGGTTTTACTGAGGTCTCCTCGGAGGCAGGCATTGATTTTCTCTACAATTTCGGCGATTTTACCTACGAGAACATCCTGGAAAGCAGTGGTTCGGGAATCACTGTATTCGATTATGACGGCGATGGATGGATGGACCTGTATATGATGAACGGAACCTGGCTGGAAGGCATCTCCGATGAGGAAGGCCGGGTGTTCAAGGACAGCCCCAACAGGCTCTACCACAACCTGGGGAACGGCACCTTTGAAGAGGTTTCCGAAAAAGCCGGGGTGGACGACCGGCACTGGAGCATGGCCGCTGGTCCGGTTGACATCGATCAGGACGGGGACCAGGACCTTTACCTTTTGAACTACGGGCCAAACCGCTTTTACCTGAACCTGGGCGATGGCACATTCAGCGAAAAGGCCGGTGAAATGGGACTGGTGGGGCCCGACAGCCTGAATGGCTTTGTGAAATGGAGCGTTGGGGTATCTTTCTGGGATTACAACCGCGACGGGCGCCTGGATGCTTTTGTGGGAAACTTCCTGGCCTTTGATCCGGAATATGTGTCCCCCACCCTGCCCGGTATGATGCCCCATCCATCCGAATATGCAGGACAGGCATCCCTGATGTACGAGCAGCAAAGGGATGGTACTTTCAGGGAAGTCACCGAATCGCTGGGTCTGTTCTATCCGGATTCCAAGTGCATGGGCCTGACCGTGTTTGATTTTGACGCGGACGGGGACCTGGATCTGTTTCAGGGAAACGACCACCAGGCCAATTTCATGTTCCGCAACGATGGCGGAGCCTTCAAGGAAGTGGGCGTGGAGATTGGTGTGGCGGTGAACAGCCATGGACAAAGCACCGGTTCCATGCACGGAGCCATCGGCGATGTGGATGGCGACGGGCTGATCGACCTGCTGGTGCCCGACCTGCGTTATGGGGCCTTGTACCGCAACCGGGGCCAGGGCAACTATGAAGATATCACCGAGCAAAGTGGCATCGCCGCTGCTTTTGGAGGCAAGGGCCAATGGGCCACGGCCCTGTTTGACTATGACAACGACGGGGACCTGGATCTGTTTTCCGCCAACGGCAATGGCGAGGAACTGATCCTGCAGTACCCCCTGCTGATGGAAAATGACGGAAGGGGTTTTTTCACCGATGTGGGCCGGAAGGCGAGTCCCTATTTCAGAGAAAAGCGCTCGGGCCGTGCCGCGGTTACCTGGGACTATGACAACGACGGGGACCTGGACCTGGTGGTATCCCATGTGGACCTGAAAGCCAGGGCAGTGCTGCTCAGGAACGACTGCAACAACGGCAACCACTGGCTTGGCCTCACCCTGAAAGGCCGTGAAGGGCCTGCCACAGCCATCGGGGCCACGGTGGTCGTGCACCGTGAGAACGAAATGGACGTATATGTCAATCAATGGGCCACCACCTACCTGTCCAACAATGATCCAAGGCTCCATATCGGTCTGGGCAAAGACCCGGTGATCGACCGGCTCGAGATCATCTGGTCGGACGGTTCCCGGGAGGTATATCCGGGTCCTCCCACGGATCGCTACCTCACGTTTCGACAGGGATATGGTATTGTGGACTGAATTCTGCCCTATGTTAATTTAAGTTAAAACGGGCCTATTTTTTCATTTTTTGCAGAATGGCAACTAGGCATCTTTATTATATTTGTTTCCTCTAAACCAAACTTTCTCTATGAAACTTTCAGCTCTGGTCTTCCTGTTTGCCAGCTTGATATATCTCACAGGATGCCAGTCATCCGATAAAAAAGACAACACCACGGGCCAGGTCCAAACTTCGCTCCCCGAAGACAATGGTGACTTTTTTCAGCAGATCTCGCCGGATAATGGCGTGGTATTCAAACATACCGTGGGCGACCACCACATGGACAACCTGGTGGAAACCGTGGGAGGGGGTGCCGTGTTCCTGGACTTTGACCAGGACGGATTCCTGGATCTGTATATGAGCAATGGCTCCTATACCGAAGGACTGAGTGAGGGAGATCCCCTGGAAGGCACACATACCAACCAGCTGTTCCGGAACAAGGGGGACGGTACCTTTGAGGATGTCACCGAATCGGCCCGCGTGGGTCATGAAGGTTACGGCATGGGAATGACCGTGGGGGATATCAACAACGACGGCTATCCGGAAATCTACATCACCAATTACGGTCCCAATGTGCTGTACCTGAACAATGGCAACGGCACCTTCACAGATATCAGTCAAAAGGCAGGGGTGGCAGGAGAAGAATGCAGCGTGGGTGCGGTCTGGTTCGATTATGACAACGATGGCCTGCTGGATCTCTATGTGGGCAACTACATAGAGTACGATCCTGAATACGGCTATTTCTATGCCCCGGATGGTTTCCCCGGTCCCATGGCCTATGACGGCCAGCTCGACCGGCTTTACCACAACCTGGGAGATGGCAGCTTTGAGGATGTGACCGATGCCATGGGCATTGCCAATCCCGATGGAAGGGCCATGGGGGTAGGTGCAGCGGATTTTGATGGCGATGGCTGGGTGGATATTTTCGTGGCCAATGACCACATGGTCAACAATATTTACCACAACATGGAAGGCAAGGGCTTCGAAGACCATGGTACCCGTACAGGGATGGCCTTCAACCAGGCTGGGGAGGCCACCATCAGCATGTCGGTGGACTTTGCCGATTACAACGGCGATGGCCTGATCGATGTGTTCATGTCGGATGATACCTACTGCTCCCTGTATCAAAACCAGGGTGGCGGCGTTTTCAGGGATATGGCCTATCCTTCAGGGATCTCCACCGCAGCCGCCCAGCATGTGGGCTGGTCGTCTTCCTTCATCGATTACAACAATGACGGGAAGGTGGACCTTTTCAAGGTGAACGGGGAGTTGAAACACCTCTACGGGCAGGAAGATCAGATATTTGAAAACCTGGACGGGGAGAAATTCGAAGATGTTTCGGTCAACCTCGGTGCCTATTTCCAGGATGAAAACGTGGGACGAGGAGCCTGTTTTGGAGATTATGACAATGACGGGGACCTGGATGCCTACATTGTGAACCTGGACGATTACGGCGTCTTTCTCCGCAACAACCGGGGCAATGAGAACAACTGGATTACCTTCCAGCTGGTGGGAACCCGGAGCAACCGGGATGCCATCGGGGCCCTGGTCACCATTTCAGCAGGGGGGAAACAGC
>CBDTYO010000263.1:0-6009 GCA_965364615.1 uncultured Bacteroidia bacterium | reverse complement strand
AAACCCTCGGAAGCACTGTATAGAGCTGATGTTCCTTGACTTTGAATCTCTTCTTGCTGCCCATCGCCCAAAACTACATATTCCGGACCAGTCCTCCATGATCTTCTGTAAGAATTGGGAGCTTATTCTTCTATTTGGGAAGAAAGGAGAAGGTATGTGCGTTGAATATCCCTGACCAGCGAGGACGCCGAAAAGGTTGCCCCTGAAACCGCATCAATATCCGGTCCCAGTTCCAGGGTTTCTCCCCGGTAACCTTCAAACTGGCCCAGCCACTTTTTCTGGCAGATGGCGGCACCATGGGTGGAGCGGTATATGGTCACAAAAACCTGTTGAACCGTAATATCCTCCGTGAAGATGACGCTGTAGTCGAAAAAATCGAAACGGCCTTTTGCCCGGGTTGATAAGAGATAGCCACTCACATTGTCTTTATTTGTAATGCGGTAAATACAATCACCGGGATGGTAAAATTCGCTCTCGGATAAAACGCCTGTCTCTGAGAGTATGGGAACAATTTCCACTGATTCACCGAAGGACTTATGGATGGCTTTGATTTCCTGCCTATGCGGCTTGCATTCTCCCTGTGCCTGCAATGGTGAAGCAGAGAATAGCGAGCCAATTAATATCACCAGGCCCATCCCATATATGCTCTTAGCTAGAACCATACTGCCACCCCGGCATTTACCTGATTTATTGAAGCATCAGTGCCCTTATTGCTGAATCGCTGGTAATCCATTTTTAACATGGCCCCTTTTGCCATTTTCCATCCCAGCCCAAAGGTGAGATCGGTCCGGCTCAGGGCAGGATTGGAGGGGGTACCCTCATCCACTGAAGCATGGGTGTTGTATTGTTCAACCCTGATGAATGGGATGAGTTCGGAGTCAAAGCGTTCCGAAGATTCCAGCAGGTTATAGGCCAGTTCTCCGTACCATCCTGAATGGGCACTGCCCAGGTCGCTACCGGTAAATTCGTTGTAGTTGGCAGAATTGGACACCCATCCATAATTCGCCTGAGCTCTGATCCTAAGTCCGCCCAGGTTGTAGCGGGCATCGGCCCCCAGCATGGTGAGCCCCACCAGGGAAGAGTCGGCGGTGGCAATGGCGGCGGCATCCGATTTGTCAATTCCGCTGTACAGGTTCGTTTGGGTCTGACCGGCGTAGGCAGAAAGCCCCAGCTGCAATCCACTGATGCCGAAATAATTCACCTTAAATGCCAGGTTGGGAGCATTCATAAAGGATTCTGCCCCTTTCTGACGCCCTTTTCTGAAGCCGTCCGATCCGGACAAGGTTGGTCCTTCATCGTAGCTTTTAAACCCGTTGGTAAGATACAGCTGGTAGGACAAAGCCGCAGAAGGAAAAACTCCGGTAAAGCCAGCGCCGATTTCCCGCCAGGTGGTGGGAACGATGTATTTGTCCAGGTTGGGCCGTTCCACCCCATTGAAGGTAGAAGGTTCGTGATATTCATTGATGATACCCATGGGGATCAGCATCAATCCCCCCCTGAATTTAAGCCATGGCAGGATCTCATACTGCAGAAATGCCTGCTCCACGTATACTTCTTTCACGTGCTCAAATTCCACTTCAGTGACAAATTGGGTTTTGTCGTTAAACTTATATCCAAACATTAGCACCATCCGGTGCACATCCAGTCCGCCTGAGTTGTAAACTCCTCCACCCACCGGCTGATTGTAATCTATCTGGGCATACCCGCCAATGGTAAGACGGTCCTCTTCCTGCATCATCCTATTGGCTGTATTAAGTTGCTCCTGTGCGATTAGGCCGATAAAGGAAAGCAATACACCCACCCCTGTGATTATACATTTCAGCAGAATCTTCTTCATGATTGTCTGATTGGTTTCTGGGATAAAATTACCCCGAAAAAATGCTGCTGAGGAAAAAGGAGTCAGGACGAGAGAATGATTCTAAATAAGAAAGATCCGTATCCTGCAGATAATCTGCCGTTTAGTGTCTTTTCTGGATTTCTTATTTAGAAGAGAATACCTAATTCTAGGTAGGGCAAAGGACTCAGCATCTGCCCCTGGCACAGGGACTGTTGGTGATGAAGAAACCGAAGAAGGCTCCTATCCCAAGGCTTTTGAATACCTCTATTCCCGGAATGCTTTGCATAAGTCTTCCTTCAGTAAAATAGAAAAATGTAAAGCCTGCCATGGCACCCACCAACATGGCGATGAGGGTCTTTCTGGCATGTGCTGAACGTAGAGTCCGTTTCAGCCAGCTTCCCTGTGGTTTAAGGTCCAGTTCTTTGAATTGCATTTATGTAAATATATAGATGTGTAAATATATAAAAAATACAGAGTCCCTGGGAAATTCTGCGAATAAATAATTCATGGTCTTTTGGATCGCATAAGGCTAGTCTCCCTCTTTGACCAGGTTTCCCAGTGCATGCTTGTCGAACTGGTTGTTATCCAATGTGGGCTCCAGGCCGGAGGGATACACATAAATGGCGGCTTTCTGGGAACCTGTTGAGTTCAGGAAGCGATTCTCTTTCAGCAGCAGATCCTTTGCAGGAGAGTTGATGGAAAAACCGTATCCCCCTTCCCGGGTCCCGTTGTTCTCGATGGTATTTTGCAGGAAGGTATTTCTGTGCGGGGCATTGCTTTCGCGCTCTCCCCTGAGGTTTACTCCATCACCGGCATTGTTGAAGATGTGGTTGTCTTCAAACCACACGTCCGTATCCTTGTGCCCGGTGCAAATTCCAAAACGGCCATTGTGGTGGAACTTGTTTCCTTTGACCTGGCTTTCATATACACGCCAGCAAATAAACAATCCGTCGCGATCGTTGTGGTGGACATCGTTGTTTTCAATGAGCGAGAAGGGGGATCCCGTTCCCGGATGAAGGCCTGTATTGCCGCTGCCTGTGATTTCAGAGTTCCTGATGCTTACATTTTCGGTGATCTGCCAGCTGATCCCTTCGCCGTTGAAATCTTTGACCTGTACCTGGTCAACAGCGATTTTTTTTGACCTGAGTATTAGAATCCCGGCATTGTTGCAGCCATCTGCAAAGAAATTCTCTTCCCGGTTTCCGTCAATGGCCAGTTGGGAAATGGATGCATTCTCAACTCCTATCACATCGATCACAGAGGATGCATTGGAGACCAGGCCATTCTTATCGGACCGGTAGTCACGGATCAAACCTTTGTCGATGTAAAGCGTATTTTCAACAATATCAGTGATGTAGGCAGTGGATACATTCCAGCATCCGCTGTTGTCATCATCACTTACTTGCACCTTCATGCCGATGGAAAAGCCATCGGCATTTTCTACCGTCAGTTTTAATTCACCGAAATCGGCATCTACAAGGTACCTGGTTTGCACCCCTTTCCCCCTTTTCAACACGGTCTCTTTGCCTGAGCCTATAAGGTCTACGTTGGATCGCAAACGAACGGGCGCAGTGATTTCATACACTCCGGGATTCAGATGCACGGTTCCGCCAGTTTTTTCCAGGGCATCTATGGCAAACTGGATGGATTGGTTGTTGTAGCCCGAGACATCAGCTTCCGCTCCGCCCACGAACAATTCCCTTTCGGCCATCTTTGGGGAGACCAGGGCATCTGCCTTCTTGCCCTCCTGCGCCGACAGGCAGAGGGGTAAACTCAGGATCAGTATCAGAACTATATTTTTCATGTTTTCCAGGGATATATTTAACAAATCTAAGGAATGTAATTGAATTGTATTTCTCTATATTGGCCGCCATGAAAACAAGATCCATCTTATACCTTGCAATACTGCAGATCTTTGTTCTGCAACTTTCCGGACAGGAATTTCTCAGCACAAACGGCCAGGCCATTGTCAACGAGAGCGGAGATAGCATTATCCTGCGTGGCATGGGCCTGGGAGGCTGGATGCTGCAGGAAGGATATATGATGCAGACCTCTGGTTTTGCCAATGCACAATACCAGTTAAGAGCCAAGATCGAGGAGCTTATCGGAGCTGCAGACACCGAGCTTTTTTATTCGGCCTGGCGAAACAACCATGTCAGGCAGGTGGATATTGATTCTTTGAAGGCCTGGGGATTCAATTCGGTGCGCCTGCCCATGCATTACAACCTGTTTACACTTCCCATCGAGGAAGAACTGGTGCCTGGTGAGCACACCTGGTTGCAAACGGGTTTCGATCTGACCGACAGCCTGATCAAATGGTGCAAAGCGAATGATATGTACGTGATCCTGGATCTGCATGCGGCTCCGGGCGGACAGGGTTACGACCAGGGCATCTCCGATTACGATCCCAGCAAACCCTCACTTTGGGAAAGCCAGGCAAATCGCGATAAAACAGTGGCACTTTGGAAGAAGCTGGCTGAGAAATACGCCAATGAACCCACCATCGCAGGGTATGACCTGATCAACGAAACCAACTGGAACATGACGGGAAATACCCCCCTGCGGGACCTGTTATACGAAATCACCGACAGCATCCGGACGGTGGATACCCAGCATATCATCTTCATCGAAGGCAACTGGTTTGCCAACGATTTTACGGGCCTGACCCCTCCCTGGGATACCAACATGGTGTATAGTCCCCATAAATACTGGTCCATCAACGATCAGAAGTCCATCCAATGGGTTCTCGACATCCGGGAGCAACAGAACGTTCCCATTTACTTTGGCGAGTCGGGGGAGAACTCCAATGTCTGGTTCAGGGATGCAATCAAGTTGTTTGAAGAATATAAAATGGGGTGGGCGTGGTGGCCCATGAAAAAGATAGAATCCATCGCCGGCCCGCTTTCTGTGCCAAAATCGGATGAGTATCAGGTATTGCTGGATTTCTGGAACAATGGTGGAACAGTGCCCTCGGCCCCTTATGCCAAGAGTGCCCTGATGAATATGGCAGAAGCCCATAAAATGGAGAACTGCGTTTTTCACAAGGACGTCATTGATGCCATGTTCAGACAGGTATATTCGGACGAAACGATCCCCTACACGGTACAGGATATTCCCGGGATCGTATATCCTACCGAATTTGATATGGGGGTGCTGAATTCGGCCTATTTCGATACCGATGTGGCCAATTACCAGGTCTCTACTGGCAGCTATACTTCCTGGAACAACGGATGGGTGTACCGGAACGATGCGGTGGATCTCCAGCAGACCACTGACAATGTGAATACCAATGGCTACCACGTGGGATGGCTGGCCGCCGATGAATGGATCCAGTACAGCGTAAATGTGGCTGCAGAGGCAGTATATGAAGTGGAAGTGAGGGTGGCCTCCACCGGGACCGAAGGCAAGTTTCATTTCCAGTCGGGACAGGCAGATATTTCGCTGCCCGCGGCGGTTCCCAATACGGGAGACTGGGAAAACTGGCAAACCCTCAGAGTCTCCAATGTGGTGCTAACCCCTTCGGACCAAAAGATTCGCTTGTTTGTGGATAACAGCGGGTTCAACATTGGCAGCTTTAAATTTGTTCAGACGGGACTCAGCAGCGATCTGCAAACCCATTTTCTTTCGGCGTTCACCCTGGATGATCAGACCATCCAGGTGAATTTCAATAAGCCTTTGGAGGGACCTCTTCCGGCCATGCCGGCCGATTTCCAGATCACAGTCAACGGGAACCGCGTCACCATTTCCACCATGGCACTGGATCCGGAAAATCCCAGGATCATCAACTTTGGAATCAATACCATCCTGCGGTCGACCGATGCCATCAGGATGTCCTATACGGGCAGCCAGATTGCGGCCGCGGATGGAATCACATTGAGTACCTTTTCTCAACGGGTGGTGGAAAACAGGGTGGCCATCATTCACCCGATCCCCGGCAAGGTGGAGGCAGAAGATTACTTTTTTGAATCCGGCCTGGAACTGGAGAGCACCACCGATGTGGGAGGGGGACAGAACATTTCCTACCTCGACAATGGAGATTACGCCGACTATTACATCGATGTGGAAGAAGACGGGAGTTATTGGGTGGATTACCGGACTGCTGCCCTGAGTGAATCGGGAGCCGTGAAACTGGAGATCATTGCGCCAGACGGTACAGCGGAGTTCCTGCACCA
>CBDTYO010000262.1:0-6023 GCA_965364615.1 uncultured Bacteroidia bacterium | reverse complement strand
AAGTACTGCAGATAAGTACGGATTGTGACAGAAACAAAAATATGGCGATTTAATCCCCGGTCATCCATCTATGGCCGGGTCGTCATTACTATAGCCGCATTGTCCGTCCTCTTCTTTCTCGCCTTCGGCATCATCTTCAGACGGGTCAACGAGCGACATCTCAACGAGGTGGGCAACCAGAGCGGGAGCAACCTGGGCTCCATCGTGGAGGGATCGCTCTATCACGCCATGCTTACCAATGACTGGCCCGCCCTGGAGAATACCATCGACGTCATCAATGCGCTGCCCGGGATCGAGGATGTGAATCTCTACGACAAAGAGGATAACCTGGTGTATTCTTCTTTCACCGGCGATAATGTTGGGCACAACAACCCGAACTGCAAGGACTGCCATGCAAACATCAGTTCCATGTTCCCGGGAACCGAGCGATCCTTCAGGATCATCAACCTGGACAGCGAATGTGCCATGACCCAGAAAGACTATGATTACCGCCTGCTGATGATCCATTCCCCGATCCTGAACGAACCGTCATGTTACACCGCCGCCTGTCATGCCCACGAGGCCAGCGATCCGGTTCTTGGCTCCTTTGTCATACGTCTTCCCATGGATGATCTGGACACAGCGATCAGTCAGTCATCCAGTGATTTTTTCATCCTGGCGGCTTTCTCCAGCCTGATCCTGATCACCTTCCTGATCTTTTTCACGCGCAGAACCATCAACCGGCCCCTGAGCGAGATCATCAAAGCCACTGAGGATGTGTCGCGGGGAAACATGAAAAGGAGAATGAAGCTGGATCCCAAGCTGCCCCAGGATGTAAAACTGGTTTCGGACACCTTCAATAAGATGCTCGATAATCTGCAGAACGCCACCGCTGAGCTGGAGGACTGGTCACAGCAACTTGAGGATAAAGTGCAGAAAAAATCCGAAGAGCTCATGGAAATACAAAAGGAACTGATTCATGTGGAACGGATGGCTTCCCTGGGTAAATTGTCCTCCTCCGTGGCCCATGAGATCAACAATCCCCTGTCGGGTGTTCTGACTTACACCAAGCTGGTGCAGAAACAGTTGCAAAACCTGGAATTTGATGCCCAGGAAAAAGGCCCCATGCTGAAGTACCTGAAGGTGATCGAGGATGAAACCAAGCGCTGTGGCGGCATCGTGAAGGGATTGCTGGATTTTTCCAGAAAGGATCAGCTGGAATTCAAAGACAGCGAGCTGAACAAGCTCTTGCATGAGACTTACCAGCTGATGGAGCATCAGATGAAGATTTCCGATATTGCTTTCCGCGAAGAGTACTCTGCCGGCAAAGACCTGATCAAATGCAACGAGAACCAGATCAAACAGGCGGTCATTGCCATCCTCTTGAACGCCAGTGAAGCGGTGACGGACCATGGCGAGATCCTGATCCGGACCAGCAATCCTGATCAGTCACATATACGGCTGGATATCAGGGACAATGGTTCAGGGATTTCAGCAAGGGATCTTCCGCATGTCTTTGAGCCCTTTTATTCCGGCAAGGAAAAGGTCAGCGGAATTGGGATGGGGCTGTCCATTGTGCACGGAATTGTACAAAATCACCAGGGAAAGGTGGAGGTGCAATCCGAAGTGGGTGTCGGAACCACCCTGTCCATATTGTTGCCCTTATCCGAATCCATCGATTCGGGATAAAATAATTTGTAAACCAAGCTTAAGCTCATCAAATGCCCCCGACAATGCATAACAATTCGAATAGGAAGGGATTCTGGTCCATCCCCAGGGAATTCCTGGAATCATTCTCCTCCATTTACGGACAGGTGGTGATAATGATTGCATTGCTGGCCCTTTTCCTCTTCATCGCATTCCTGTTTATTTTCAGGACTTTTAACAAGCAATATATGGAAGGCGTCATCCAGCAGAACGGCGACAATGTGGTGATGCTGGTCGAAGGTGCCCTGTACGATCACATGCTGCAGAATAACCGGATGGGGCTCAGGCATACCCTGGATATCATCAACCGGATGCCCGGCATCGAGGATGTGAATATGTATGATCCCCAGAACAACCTGGCACATTCATCCAGTCATATGGGCGGCGACCACTATAACAATCCCAATTGCAAAGACTGTCACGACAACCTGAATGTCATGTTTCCCAGGATGGAGAAATCCATGAAAATCATTAATATGGATAACGAATGTGAGATGAGTGACCTGGAGCAGGATCAGAGGATGCTAATGATCAAATCCCCGATCCTCAACGAACCGTCCTGTTATACCAATGCCTGTCATGCCCATCAGGAAACGGAGGAATTGCTGGGATCCCTGATCATCCGGATACCCCTCAACGAATTGGATGCCAGCGTGCAGAAAACCCTTATCCTGGCAGGGCTGATCACGCTTTTGCTGGTCACCTTCCTGATGTTTTACACACGGTGGCAGATACGAAGACCGCTGACTGAAATTATCAACGCCAGCGAAGCAGTGGCCCTGGGAGACCGGAAGGTGCGTCTGCAGTCGCCACCGGTGCTGTTGCATGATCTGAGATTGGTTTCCGGTGCCTTCAACAAAATGCTGGACAACCTGCAGGCCGCCACAGATGAACTGGAAAACTGGTCACAGCAGCTGGAATACAAGGTGCAAAAGAAGTCGGAAGAGATTTCTGAGATCCAGAATGAACTGATACACATTGAAAGAATCGCCTCCCTGGGAAAGCTATCCTCCTCCGTAGCCCATGAAATTAACTATCCCTTATCCGGCGTGCTGACCTATACAAAGCTGGTGCATAAGCAGTTACGAAAGATGGATCTGGACGAGGAAGAAAAAGAATCCATACTGAGGTACCTGAATGTGATCGAAAACGAGACCAAACGCTGCGGGGATATTGTCAAGGGCCTGCTGGATTTTTCAAGGAGTGACAAGGTGGATTTCAAACCCTACCATTTGCACCGCCTGCTCAAAGAGACCTATACCCTGATTGATCACCAGATGAAAATTGAGAACATTCTGTTTCAAACGGACTTCGCTGCCGAAAATGACCTCATACTTTGCAATGGGAACCAGATCAAACAGGCAGGGATTGCTGTTCTGATGAATGCCTCGGAGGCCATTCAGGAAAATGGCATCATTCTCATCAAAACCAGGAATCCTGATGAGGAGCATATCGTGGTAGAAATCACCGACAATGGAGTGGGAATTGCCCAGGAAGATATCCCCCATATCTTCGAGCCCTTTTTCTCCACCAAGGAAAAAGCCAGTGGCATTGGATTGGGTCTGGCCATCGTGCATGGCATTGTGCAAAACCACAACGGAAAAATAGATGTAGACTCTGAATTGGGAAAAGGAACCACCGTTTCCATTCAATGGCCGCTGGCCAAATCGACCGATTCTAACAAAAAAACCTAGACCCATGCTCAGGAAAATCTCCATATTGATCGTCGATGACGAAGAATCCGTCAGGGATTCCCTCTACAACTGGTTCATTGAAGACGGCTACGAGGTGGAATGTGCCGAAAATGCCAAGAAGGCCCTTTCCATTCTTGAATCGCGGAACATGGACATCATTCTGGCGGATATCAAAATGCCGGGCATGGATGGACTGGAAATGCACCGGCGGATCCGGTCACTCAACAAAGATTCCATTGTGATCATCATGACCGCCTTCGCCGCGGTGGATACCGCAGTCCAGGCACTCAAGGACGGGGCCTACGACTATATCACCAAACCCTTTGATCCTGACGATCTGTCTCATCTGGTCCGGAATGCTTCCAGTCAGATCTCCCTGAAAGAGGAAAACGAAGCCTTACGGAACAAGCTGGTCAGTCTGGAAAACGTAGAGGATCTGATCGGCAGCAGCGAGGGCATGATCAAGGTGCTGAAAGAAGTCGAACAGGTGGCCCAGTCCAGCTCCCCGGTCATAATCTCGGGCGAAAGCGGCACAGGCAAAGAACTGATAGCCCGGGCCATCCATTCCAACTCGAAACGCAAATTCTCCCCGCTGGTCAGCGTGCATTGCGGGGCCCTGACGGAGAGCCTACTGGAAAGTGAGCTCTTCGGGCATGAGAAAGGGGCCTTTACGGGGGCCATGTACAATCGCAAGGGGCGCTTTGAAATGGCCGACGGGGGTACGATTTTCCTGGATGAGATCGCCACGATTTCCCCGAAAATGCAAATCGAGCTGTTGCGCGTGCTCGAAACAAAAACCTTCATTCGGGTAGGCGGAAACAAAGAAATCACCTCTGACTTCAGGGTCATCTCTGCCACCAACAAGAATCTGAAGCAGATGGTGGATGACGGCCATTTCAGGGAAGATCTGTTTTACAGGTTGAATGTAGTGAACATCCGGATCCCTCCCCTGCGCGAACGAACCGAAGACATTCCCCTGCTGGTGGATCACTTCATCAGGAAGTATTGCACCTCCATGAGCCGGAACCTTATGACCATCGATAAATCGGCCCTGAAACGCCTGGAGCAATATGATTTTCCCGGAAATGTCAGGGAACTGGAGAATATGATCGAAAGAGCCATTGTGGTGGGCAATGAAAAAGAGATCAGGCTCAAGGACCTGCCCTTTGACAAGGCCATGTCAAACTACTCCTTTAAAAGTCTGGAAGATCTGGAGAAACAATATATCCAGCAGGTGCTCGACAAGTACGACTGGAACATCAGCAAGTCAGCCAAAGTAATTAAAGTGGACCGGGTAACACTTTATAACAAGATTAAGAAGTACAAGTTGCAGTCCCCCAAGAAGTAACACGGAATACATCGGAATGGCAGAAAGTAATCAGGAGGGATCCTCAGTGGGTGCGCATGAGATACTGATCATTGATCACGGCAATTTCGAGAAAGTTTTTCTTGGAACGATTGCGGAAGCCATACGAAAGGAATATAAATGTCCCGTCTCGATCAGGGAGAGCCATATGGACCTGAGTGAGTTCTTCGATCCCATGCGTCGGCAGTACAACGGCAACAAGATGATGAAGGAGCTGGATACCTGGTCTCCCCTGGAGCATGTCAAAAACATGGCTTTGTTCCGCGTCGACCTGTTTAACCCGATCCTGACCTATATTTTCGGGCAGGCTTCCCTGAATGGGAATATTGGGGTGGCCTCCCTTTACCGACTGAGGAACGAACAGTATGGAATGAAGAAGGACGATGCTCTGCTGTTGGAGCGTTTTAAAAAGGTGATCATCCATGAGCTGGGGCACATGTTCGGCCTGGTCCACTGCCATGTGCCCCCTTGCGTCATGAGATCCAGCACTTACGTGGAAGACATCGACCAGAAGGATCTGCACCTGTGCACCAGCTGCCGCCAGCAGCTCGGGATGGACATATGAATCCCTGAAAATGTCAAGGGTTGATATCTCGGGATCCTTATGATCCGGAACGGGCATATACCGGATAATCGGTATACCCATTTTCTTCCGCAGAATAGAACAGGTCCATGTCAAGATCTTCCGACAGGGGCCAATTATGTCTGAAGCGTTCCACCAGATCTGGATTGTTGATGAAGGGCCGGCCAAAGGCCACCAGGTCGCCCAGTCCGCTGGCCAGATCGGCCTCCGCCCTTACCTGATCGTACCCCCCCGAAAGAATGAGGGTATTTTTGAACGCATCGCGGATAAAGCGTTTCATATCCGCGGGCACCTCGGGGGCACCCATGGACGAATGATCCACGAGATGCAGATAGGCAATGTCTGCTTTGTTGAGTTGGTTCACCAAATAGGCATAGGTGGCAAAGATTTCAGGATAGTGGGGCATATCGCTGGCCACTCCGTAAGGGGACAACCGGATGGCTGTTTTATCCTTCCCGATCGCCTCAGCCACCGCTGAAACCACCTCCAGCACAAAGCTGCATCTGTTCTCCACACTCCCCCCATAGCGATCGGTCCGGATGTTGCTCACCGGAGATAGAAACTGCTCCAGCAAATATCCATTGGCTCCGTGCAGTTCCACCCCATCAAAACCGGCTTCCATGGCGTTTCGGGCAGCAGCCACGTACTCTGCCCTGGTTTGGGCGATCTCCTCTTCCGACATGGTTGGTGGTGG
>CBDTYO010000261.1:0-6037 GCA_965364615.1 uncultured Bacteroidia bacterium | reverse complement strand
TCCGTTACCAATGTATCCGGTGGCACCGGTCAATAAGATCTTCATGTTCTAAAATTGAAAAGTGAGTGCAAGGCCGTAGGCGTCGGGCATGGGGGAAAGAGATACTTGCTGCAGGAAATCGGCCCGGCGGCTTTGCAGCAGTCCGTACATGACCAGGTCAAACACAAACAGGAAAGAGCCCTGGAGAATGACGGAATTTCCATAGCCTCTCAGTCGCAATTCGTTCTTGGGGTATCTGGTGGCCAGGTGTTTCAGCAAGAACCCGGCCGATACATAGCCCACATCGACGGCTGCATTGATCAGATAGAGGCGCTGGGTTTTGAATTGCTTTTCAAGCAGCTCCTCTGCCGAAAGCAGGGCATAATCCGCCGTGAGGTTGCTGTAAAGTGCAACGCCAGCGATGGTCAGATTCACGGTATTCCAGAACAGGTTCATCTGATGGAAATAGGCCCTTTGTCCCGTATTCTGGCTCCAGCCATAGGCGCCGATGGAAATATTGGCCAGGGCCCAGCTGCCCAGCACCGCCATCCCAATGTTGTTGATCCTTAAGCTCTGTCCATAGTATTCCACATATTCCGATTGGCCCTGAGCCTTGCTGACCATCAGCAACATCAACAGTGAAATCCCGATGAAGGCATTCCGGACAAAGATCCATTGATCATCGGTGCGGGGGCTGGCACTGAGCGAATTCATCGGAAGTGGATTTTATCGATTTCCAGCCTGAAAGCTTCCGGTTTGTAATTCCCGATCAGGATCCCTATTTCCTCAAGGGTTTCCGCCGGATAATTTGGATAATTTAGCTTCCTTCCCCGCCAGGTGGGATACATTTCTGAAAGGGGGATCTCTATCCATTCCCAGGAACCGGAAGTATTAAAATAATAGGTGTAGGAATGTCTTTCATTTCTGCTGGACTTGACCCTGAACTGATACCGCAGGCCATCTCCTTTCAGGCGGATGGCTATGCTTTGGTAAGCGCCCATCTCCATTTTTTGAAACACATGCCTCAAAGAAGCAAAACCCCCGTTATTCTCGAGGGATACATTGCCCGAGAACACTGCATGGCCCTGGGCGTTGATCTCAAAACTGCTGTTGGAACGCCCCCCCATGACCACATCATCCACCGTGAACCATTTTTCCAGGGTGCTTTCCCGGTTGAAATCCACAAACACAGTCTCTGCGTTCATCACCAATCCTATGAGTAAAAGTAACATCATATGTTCATAAAAAACACCCTTGCCGGCAATTGGTTCAATTTCCCGGAAGGGCAGTTTCCTGAAGGTGCGGATCAAGCGATCAAACATTTCTCCCCGCCAAATGTTTTGAGAAGGTACCACGCCCATAAATTCAACAGCCCGTGATTCGTTTATTCCGCAAAATCAGACATCGCCTGCTTTCAGAAAACAACTATGGAATATACATTCTATATGCTTCTGGTGAGATGGTGCTGGTGATCATAGGTATTCTGCTGGCCCTTCAGATAGATAACTGGAGCAAGGCAAAGGCGGACAGTAATAGTGAAAACTACTTCCTGAACCAGATCAGGGTGGAACTGATTTCCGACAGCCTCACGGTGCACCAGCATAAGTCGGTGTACGAAAAAAATTTGACCCTGATAGCTTCCCTGGTTGAAGCCATTCATCAAAAGGATAACATGGATAGATTCAATATTGCGGTCAGAAACTATTTGGATGAGGTCTGGTCAGCCTTATTTATCACATATAACAATGCCACTTTTGAAGAAATGAAATCGAGTGGCAAATTGGGCATTATCAAAAACAATGCGCTTAGAAACAGGATCGTGGGTATTTATGGCCAATTGAATCATACCCGCCAGGTGATTGTCGCCAACTCAGATTTTCTGTCTCCCATGGATGTAAAGTTAAGTTTTGATTACTCCCTTGCCAGGTTTCTTGAGGAGCAGGAGCCCTTGTTTGGAAAATATATTTCGGAAGAGGATGTCTACCAGCTTAAGAAATTTTCAAAGGAATTGGAAAGCAATGCAGCCAACTGGCATTGGTCCATGGTGGAGCTGATACCCATCCTTGATGCTCAATTGAAGGAGATGAGGTCAGTGATCAGGGAGATCGAAGATTATCTGGATCATTCCTAGCCCATGTCACCATATATCAAGAAATGATACGGCTCTTCAAATCCGTCAGGCCACGAATTCTCGAGGAGGATAAATACAGCATTTACATCCTCAATGCGACAGGCGAAATTAGCCGATATCGCTTAACTGGTTGAGGATGACATGGACCCTGAGGAAACAGCTCGACCAGAAATGGGAGATTGAACGGAAACACCTGTGAGTTTTTCCAGTTCTTTTTCTGCCTGCATCCAGTCAGAATAGGCATCACCTGGAATGCCCTCCCTGAGCCTGCCTACATAGATTTCATAAGCAATCTGTCGGACCAGCCTGATCCTGCTTCGTTTCAGAGCAGATATTTTTCTGCACTCGAAAGCCTTTTTTGATGTCATGGCCAAAATGAATTTTTGCTTATGACTCCGAATTGGCTTTTGGTCACCTAATGACCGGACTCGGGATCTGCCGATGGGGACATCTCCACCCGCATCCTGGGCAAACTCTGTGGATAGTTCTCCTGTAAAAATGAGAGCAGCTTTTCCCTGACAAGTACCCGAAGGTCCCAGGCAGTAGGTGAATCAACAGTGGACATGAGCGCTCGAATCTCTACGGTCTTTTCGGTGGCATTGGTTACCTGCATTACATTCACTTTTCCGTCCCACAAGCCGCTCCCTTCCAAGATTCTGGTGAATTCCTTCCTGAGCTCCCCTATGGGAACCTGGTAATCGGTATAAATGAATACGGTTCCCAGGATATCTGCAGACACCCGGGTCCAGTTTTGAAAGGGTTTTTCGATGAAATAGGTAGTGGGCACGATCAGCCTGCGCTTGTCCCAGATCCTGACCACCACGTAGGTGAGGGTGATCTCTTCGATCCATCCCCATTCATTTTCCACAATCACCACATCCTCGATCCGGATGGGTTGGGTCAGAGCTATCTGAAAACCGGCCAGAATGGAGCCCAGCAGCTTCTGGGCTGCAAAACCAATAATGATGCCCGCCACTCCCGCAGAAGCAAACAAACTGATTCCGATTCGCCTGATTCCTTCAAAGGTCATCAGGGCGATGGCAATGGCAATCAGGATCACTGTGAATATGATGATCCGCTCCAGCACCCTGAACTGGGTATACACCTTTCTTGCCTTCAGGTTATCCTTCTCATCCATATCATATTGGCGAAGGATCAGTTCCCGGGTGAGGTTGATGGCCTTGATCAGCAGCCAGGTGACACAGAATATAATCGAAACGGTGATAAACTGTCTGATGGAAGCTGAAGCCTCCTCTCCCAGGGTAAACATTTCTTTCAGGACAATAAAATCAAAAAGCAGGACCAACACCAGGGTCGGATTCTTGAACTTTTTCCAGGCCCTTCCCAATGTACCATCGGGCGATTTCTTGCCTATCCGGACTATGATCCCGGAAACTAAAAAATAGATCAACAAACTCCCCGCCACCACCGCAAGGGCAATGATCCATACAGGAACATCTGTATTGGCTCTTTGTGCCAGCCGATCTAAGGATTGCTTAAGATCTTGTATCATAACGACTTAGTATTTCCTTCTAGCTTCCTGCTAAGGTACCAAAAAATGTAAGAAATTCAGGAAAGTCGGCTCTGAATGATCCGCGCTCTGTCTCAAGAGCTGGCAGAAACAAAGGCGATGATCTCCTCCTCAAAGCGGTGTTTGATCTCGGCATTAAACATCATATGCCCCATTCTGGGCAGTAGAACCATCTTTGAATCACGGATGCAATCAGACGTTTGGATCCCGCCGAATTTATCCACCAGGTAATCTTCTTCGCCATGCAAGATCAGCGTGCGGATTCGCAGCCTTCCAAGGGGCTCTGACCTGTCTGTCAGATTAGCCTGGGCCCTCACATGAGATTCCCCCAATGCCCCTGCGATTTCCTGGCGATCGTATAGGCTCCTGGTGTATTCCCTGGCCAGCTCCTCATCAAATTCTGCCAGTCCGTTCAGGTATTTCCACACCCTTAAAAATCCTGGCAAATCGTTCTCGAAATGATTGGTCGGGTGGTTCTGCATAAATACCTCCCAGGTTCTTTCAGGAGGAGGCGGCACCTGGGGGGAACTGGTGGATGAGGATGCGGAAACCAGGGACAATACCCTTTCCGGATAATGGATGGCCATTAGCTGTGCAATAAAACCTCCCATGGAATGTCCGACCACATGAGCTTTGGCTACCCGCAAATAATCCAGGATAGCCAGGGCATCTCTGGCCAGATGATCATATTTGATCACATAAAATTTCCTGCCGACAAGTTCCTGACACAGTCGTTCAGACCAGAAGGAAGAAATAGCTCCGGCTCCTGAGATGAATACAATGGCTGGATGGGCAGGCTCGCCATAGGTTTCTACCCAGATTTTAACCGCCTCGTTGATGGTAACATGGAAGGATCGCATAGGATCTGTTCTTTTACAATTCCCTGGTCATTTCAAACTGTTTGCCCGATGGGTGCAAATGGCAGGAGGATAAAAATGCCACCACACCCTCCATCTCCAAGGGTATATTGATCACTTTCACCTGATCTGTCTTAATATGCTGCACGGTGTATTTCAGCAAGGCGGATCCTATGCGGGTGCGCCGGTGCTCTTCAGCCACAGCCAGGCTGGCAATATCTCCCGTTAGTGGATCATAGATGCAATAAGCGATTATTTCCTGTTGGAGCCAGACGCTTAACGCTTTGAGATCGCCTCTGGCACGGTTGATGGAATGTGCATGGTTCTGCCAGGAGGAGACAAAGTCAGAATAATCCACATCGGCCAGTTCAGCCATCTCCACCGGCGTTATTTGGTACACTGATTTCAAGGGATTGTGATCTATTTGCAAATGAGCGATTTTTTGAACGAAATAATAAAACTCCCGGGTGACTTCAAAACCCAGTTTCAGGTACAGATTCACTGCCTTCTCATTGTGCTGCAGGACCTCCAGCAAATATCTTTGAACCCCTGCCTTTTTCAGATAGGGGATGGAATGCGTGAAAATCTGTTTGGCCAATCCCTGTCCCCTGTATTCTTTAACGGTCCCCGTCCCGGTATCATACGCTGTGGGAAGGTCCAGGTATTTCCCGATGCCGTTGAATGTAAATGCTACCAGCCTGTCCCCATCAAAAGCACCGAAGGACAGGTGAGGATCAAACCCTCTCCGCAGCAACATTTTGGACAGTTCCAGCTGGCCCAGTTGCATTTCATAGTCCACAAAAGCCTCACTGAAAGCCTGGTAAAGGCTGTCCATGGGGACACCCTTCAAGGATCTAATTTCTACCATTTCTTTCAGGGATGGGTTTTTCACGGCCTACCAGAGAGGCAATGATCAGCCCCACGCCCAATCCGGCCAACAGGCTTCCTACAAAATAAAGTGCGCTGGTCTCCAGGAGGAAAAATCCTCCACCCAGTCCTGCCAAAAGTCCGCCGCCAATGGCAATGGATCCTTTCATGTCTAAGGTTGTTTTCATCATTTGTTTTTCTGAATATATTAAAGGGATTCGAATTAACTATGGATGGTTTGAAGTTTATAATATCTCTGCCCGCACGGTCCACTGCGTCCTTGAAAAGGACTTGAAATGCCTGAGAAAACGGAGCATTCTGGGCCTTACATCGGGTTCTTCAAAATAGGACCATTCCTCCAGCACTTTCAGGTTATCCGCATAGGCTTCTATGTCTTTCCCTTGCGCAATCCCATAATTGTAAGAGGTCCCGGCTTCGGTTCCGCTTCTTCGCTTCATTTTGGATTCCACCATTTTCTTCCGGATTCCGCGGGTGTATTTGCGGTTCACCACCTCAAAGACCATCTGGGAATGATGAAAGTCGGAAGCCAGCTTCTGAAAGAGTCGTATCACTTCTTTTTCAGGCAGATACATAAGCAATCCTTCTGCCAGAAACAGGATATTTTCTCTTTGCTTGGTTGCAATTCGCTCTCTCCATGCATTCTCCAGCACG
>CBDTYO010000260.1:0-6064 GCA_965364615.1 uncultured Bacteroidia bacterium | reverse complement strand
ACAATGTGGGGAGCCGGTGGCGAACAGGAACGCGGGCAAACCACTGTCGTGTCCCCTGGGAAACCCCATCAATCCGGCCACCGGGAAAATAGTCCCGGGCGGCATCGCCGAACAAACCCTGCAGGTGATGAAAAACATTGGTGCCATTCTGGAAGCGGCGGGATACCGGTTCGAAGATGTGGTAAAATCCACCTGCCTGCTCACCGACATGAGCCACTTTTCGGTCATGAACAACGTATATGCCTTTTACTATCCTGAGGATCAACCCGCCAGGGCAGCTTTTGCGGTGAAAGAACTGCCCCTTGGGGTGCTCATCGAGATCGAGACCATCGCTGTGAAATAGCCGTATTTTCCTCTTGCATTCCCATCCCCACCCATTGACTGGCTGAAGGCGACCAGGCCATCTCCTTTGCCTTGAGAAAACTTTTCCCTGGCTCGGGAACATCCTTCCATTGTCCCTGAATTACCTTATTATAGGTATTTTGGATCGATTATGTCTAATATCTAAATATAATTGTTAAACAATTTCGAACAATTCCCATGTTCTGATGTTTGTAATGTCTAGAAACTGGAGAAACTGCAGAGATTCCTGCGGTTTCCTGCATAGTTCCGGACATCATGGGCAAAAAAGATATACTTGACAGGATTTTAACGATGTTTATGCGTTACGGGATACGCAGCATCACCATGGACGATATAGCCCGCGAGCTGGGTGTTTCCAAAAAAACCCTGTACCATGATTTCGAAGATAAGAATGACCTGATTGACCGGGTGATCAGTTACGACATGATGCAAAGCAGGAAATTCCTGGAGGAAGTGCACCGGACAGAACTGGATGCCATCGAGGAGATCTTTATGGTCAACACCCGCATACACGAGGACCGGTCCCGTTACAGCCCCACATTTTTCTATGACCTGAAAAGATATTTCCCGGAAATATACCAAAGGTGGCTTGAAGACAAACGTCAGAATATGTACGGACTGATCGTCGGGAATCTCCAGAAGGGAAAGCAAGAAGGCGTTTACCGCATGGAAATCCATGAACAAGCCATAGGCAAGCTCTATATGGCTCGGATGGAGATGCTGGACAGCAATGAAATCATCGACGGGCACCAGACCCTTTCAGCCGAGTTTATGCAGGAGATCTTTACCTACCACATGCATGGCATCTGCAATGAAAGGGGATTGGAGATCCTGGCTGAATTCAAAGAGAAGTCAAAAAACCAACAAGTGAAAGAACTATGAAAAAACAGATCATCATTTTACTGATCATGGCCCATTCGGCTTTGTTGATGGCGCAGCAGGAAAGTGCCGACACGCTTTATTTTACGCTGGACGAAGCGGTGTTCTTTGCCATGGAAAACAACCTGAATGCACAGAACGCAAGACTGGATGTGGACGCAGCGGACCAGCGGGTATGGGAGACAGCGGCTACGGGCCTGCCCCAGATCAGTGCCAGTGCGAACTACAATTACAACATCAATCTTCCCACCACACTGATCCCGGATTTCGCCAACGATCCCACGCAGAAAATCCCCATTCAGTTCGGTACCAAACACAATGCCTCGGCAGGCGTGCTGGGCAACCAGTTGCTGTTCAGCGGGGAATACATCATTGGGCTGCAGACGGCCAGGATTTTCAAGGAATTTACCCAACTAAACAAAGAACGGACGGAGCAGCAGGTGCGCCAGGCTGTGATCGAGAATTATTACCTGGTTCTCCTGGGCGAAGCTACCCTAGGGCTCCTGGAGGATAACCGCGATAACGTCAAGCAGACCTATGAAGAAACGGTCCAGCTCTATAAATCAGGTTTTGTGGAGGAAATAGAGGCCGATCAGCTTGAAGTGGTACTGACCGATCTTCAGAACAGCGTGCTGTCCATGGAACGGCAGATCATGGCCACCAAGAACCTGCTCAAATACCAGATGGGTGTGGAGCGTGAAAGGAACATTGTGCTGAACGACAGCCTGGCCAGCCTGGTGGCCGCCATTGATTATACGGCCATCCTGGGACTTGACTTCAGCATTGAAGAAAATATCGACTACAGGATCCTCAGCGACCAGGAACGCCTGGCATTCATGGATATGAAGCTGAAGCGCACTGCCTACATGCCCACCCTCTCTGCATTTTATTCCATGGATTTCGCTGCACAGCGGGATGAGTTCAATTTCCTGGATGCTGACCAGGATTGGTACAGGGCTTCCATGATTGGGCTTTCTTTCAATGTGCCCATTTTCAGCAGCGGATTTCGCAGGGCAGGGGTGGCGCAGAAAAGGATTGCCTATGAGCAGGCCAGAAATTCCAAAGAATTTGCAGCCGAGGGTCTGGAGGTGGAATTCTTACAGTATAAATATGATTTTGCCAATGCGGTTGAAAAGTACCGCAGCGACAAGAAAAACCTGGATCTCTCCGAAAAGGTGGTGCGGGTGACCAACACAAAATATGTGGAAGGACTGGCCACCAGCCTGGAGCTGACTCAGGTGAACAACCAGTACCTCGGGGCATTGACCAACTATACCAGTTCCATGGTGGAGGTGCTCAATGCCAAAATAAAAATCGATCAATTGATGAATAAATTATAACAAACGAACCATGAAACAAATAGCTGTAATCATATCATTTTCCCTTCTGGTGGCCTGCAGCCCCGGAGGCATCGATGAGAAAAAGGCCGAGCTCGATTCCTACCGTCAAAAGGTGGAAGAGTACAATCAGAAGATTGCAGAGCTGGAGGCGGAACTGGAAAATGAACAGACCGACCCGGAGGCCACTGAGCTCCTGCCGGTCGAAGTCAAGGAAATGAATCCTGAATTCTTTGCCAGGTATTTCGAGGTAATAGGGGTGATGGAAGCAATGAATGACGCCTACATCAGCCCCGAGGTCAACGGGCAGATCCAGACCATTGCCGTGGAGCGGGGATCCAGGGTGCGTAAGGGAGACCTGATCCTCAAGCTGGACACCGATGTGACGGAGAAAACCATGGAGGAAGTGGAAACCAGCCTGGAACTGGCCAAACGCGTTTTCACCAAACAGGAAGAGCTCTGGGAGCAGAATATCGGGAGTGAATTGCAGTACCTGGAAGCCAAAAATGGCATGGAATCCCTGGAGGCCCGCCTGGCCACGCTCCAACAGCAGTTGGAGATGTCCCATGTGACGGCTCCCTTCAGCGGAATCATCGATGATATCATGGTGAAGGAGGGCGAGCTGGCGTCCCCGGGGATCCCCCTGGTGCACCTGGTCAACCTTTCAAACATGCGGGTGTCCGCCAACGTGTCAGAATCTTACCTCAGCAGCCTCAGCCAGGGCGACCAGGTGGAGCTGCGTTTCCCCGCCTATCCCGACATGGTGATAAAAGCGGGAGTGAGCCGCCTGGGAGAAGTCATTGATCCGCAAACCCGGACCTTTACCCTGGAGGTGGAAATGAAGAACGCGGGAGAAAAAATGAAGCCCAATATGCTCACTTCTGTGAGGATACAGGATTACAGGAACGACCAGGCAATGGTGGTGCCCACCTTCATACTCAGGCAGGATTTCAATGGGACCTTCCTGTTCAAAGTGGCTGAAGAAAACGGGGTATGGAAAGCGCAGAAATCATATGTGAAACGGGGAATTACGGTCCAGGACCAGACCCTGATCGCTGAAGGACTCTCCCCGGGCGATCTGGTGGTTACCAAGGGATTCAACCTGGTATCCGACGGAACCCCTCTCAGAATCGTACAACCTTAGCATCACCCCCATGGAGACAAAAAAGATACAACGGGAGTTTAAACTCACCACCGCAGCACTGAAGAACAGGAACACCATTTTCCTGCTGACAGGTGTGATCATTCTGTTCGGCATATTTTCCTACCGCAGCCTTCCCAAAGAGCTGTTTCCCGAAATAGTGCTGCCCACCGTCCTGGTCAACACCATCTATCCGGGAAACCCGCCCCTGGATATTGAAAACCTCATTACCCGGCCCATAGAAAAAGAGGTGGAAGCGGTGAAAGGGATCAAAGAGATAAGATCCACGTCCACCCAGGATGCCTCCCTGATTTTTGTGGAGTTTAATACGGATGTGGATATCAAAATAGCGCTCCAGGATGTAAAGGACGCGGTGGACAAGGCCAAAAGCGAATTGCCCAACGACCTGCTTCTGGATCCGTCAGTGGAGGACATCGATTTTTCTGAATTCCCCATCATCAATATCAACCTGTCGGGCGATTACAGCATAGAAGAACTCAAGAATTACGCCGAGTACCTGGAGGACAGGATCGAGTCCGTGGGTGAAATTTCCAAGGTGGAGATCAGGGGTGTGGATGAACGGGAGATCAAGGTGAATGTGGATCTCCTGAAACTGGAGTCTTATGAGCTCACCTTTGATGACATCGAGATTGCCATATCGCAGGAGAATGTCTCCATCTCCGGAGGAGAGATCAAGCTGGGCGACACCAGGCGGTCGGTAAGGACCGTGGGGGAATTCAAAGACATCTCTGAACTGGAGAATATCATTGTCAAAAGAGATGGCCAGGTGGTGGTGTATTTGAAGGATCTGGCAGAGGTGGTGGACGGTTACGAAGAAGCCAAAACCTTCACGCGCCTCGATGAGCAGTCAGTGGTTAGTGTGCAGGTGATCAAGAAAAGCGGGGAAAATCTGCTGGCTGCCACCGACAAGATTTTCCAGATTATTGAAGAAGCCAGGGGATCGGGGGCATTGCCGGCAGAAATGACCGTGACACTGACCAATGACCAGTCAGAAACCATCAGGATGCAGCTGAGTAATCTGGAAAACAGCATGATCATGGGGGTGATTTTTGTGATCCTGGTGCTTTTCTACTTCCTGGGAACACGCAATGCCCTTTTTGTGGGCCTGGCCATTCCCATGTCCATGTTCCTTTCTTTCATCATTTTGAACATGCTGGGCTATAAGATCAACCTGATCGTACTCTTTTCCCTGATCCTGGCCCTGGGACTCCTGGTGGACAATGCCATTGTGGTGGTGGAGAACATCTATCGATACGTAGACAAGGGATATGCTCCGTTTCAGGCAGCGCGCGCAGCCGTGGGAGAGGTGGCCTTCCCCATCATCACCTCAACCTCCACCACCCTGGCTGCCTTTTTGCCACTGGCTTTCTGGGGCGGCATCACGGGTGAGTTCATGAAGAATCTGCCCATCACCCTCATCATTGTTCTGACATCCTCCCTGTTTGTGGCACTGGTGATCATCCCCGTATTTTCAGCCACTTTCATCAAGGTGGGTCCCGACCGGAAAAACAACATGCCCAACAAGAAAAGGGGCTATATCGTTGCTGCTTCACTCATTGCCCTGGGGGGACTTTTCTACCTGCTTCGGTGGAACACGGGCGGATCCCTGGCCATCATCTTCGGGCTTATCGGATTGCTGAATGCAGCCTTTTTCCACAAGGCCGAACTCTGGTTTCAGGAGGTATTTCTGGCATGGCTGGAAGGAATCTACCTGAAGATCCTGACCTTTTCCCTGCGAAGGTACAATCCCGTGTTTTTCTTTTTCGGCACCTTTCTCCTGCTCATTTTTGCCATTGGATTTTTCATGGCCAGGGATGTAAATGTGACCTTCTTTCCTGAAAATGAGCCTTCCTACATCAACGTGATCACGGAGATGCCCATCGGGACCGATGTGACTGCCACCAATGCATTTGTGTATGAACTGGAAACGGACATCGAAGAGATCATTGCCCCTTACCGGGAGATGGGCATCATCAAATCGGTGCTGAGCACCGTGGGCGTGGGCAACGAACAGTTTGAGAGCGGCAGCGTTCCCAACAAAGCACTGACCACGGTATCCTTTGTGGAATATGAGCTCAGGAAGGGGGTCGTTACCTCAGAGATCATGCGTGATATGAGCGATCAGCTCCTGTCCCGCTATCCCGGGGTGAAGCTTGCCATTGAAAAGGATGAATCGGGACCGCCTGCGGGAGATCCTGCGGCGTCGAAATGATCAGCACTTGCCGTATCCCTGCCAGCATGAGCCATGGACAGGACACCGCGGTCGTGGTGCTGGTTGTCACCATCCAGCTCGCATTTGATGCTGTAGCCCGGACCACCCATG
>CBDTYO010000259.1:0-6067 GCA_965364615.1 uncultured Bacteroidia bacterium | reverse complement strand
GTGGAATCCACCCAGAATATGGTGCCTCCGCCAAAGTATTCCCCCTGGGTATGCTTTTCCTTCCCCTCAGTAAAGGAAATATTGTCGAGGTAGGTGTCTTCTGCGTTCGCGATCCATTTGAAAACATGCTCACCCTGAGGGATGGAATAAGCATACTCCCCCCAATCCTCCTTCCCGAACCAGAGGGCCTTCCTCTTCCCGTCCACCACAAATTCCAGGTTTCCATCTCCCCCTTCCACATAAAAACTGATGCAGCCCGGCTCATCAAAATGCTTCTTTGTAATGGCCACACACTGATCCGAAGTGCTCATCGACTCCTTTAGAGCCAGAGGATTCCCAGTGTGCAAAATGCCATCCCGATACCGGCATCTCGGTGAAAGACTCTTCCTGCCTGGATGCTCCAGGAACGGATACCACCCGGAAGCTGACCACCTCGTCCAGGCACCGGTGGTTATGGTCACAACAAACAGCTCTGATCAGGTGGGAACCTTCCTCAAGGATGAGCCCGCTTAACAGGGTATCCACATTCCCCTGCTGTTTCAGGGATACCAGGGCATCGTCGAGATAGACCTCCAATACCTCATAATCCACTCCCGCCTCTGTTTCAACGGCAATCCCGATGGCCTCTCCGACGGCAAAGATGGTCTCTTCAGACGGTGAAATAATTGCGGGTTGGTGAAAATAAGTTGGGGCTTCCTTTCGGCAGGCAGTAAATGCTGTTGCTAACAACAGGGCATAGCACCATACAGGCCTGCCCGCCTGGTCTCTCCCGTGATTTCTGTCACACCCCTTTTTATTTCTGTCCCGCCCTTTTCTCATGAGCAAACAATTTAATCAAATTTTCATTGTCAGCCGAAGTTGAATTATTCGTAAATTATATTGCCCTATGAAAACAAGAATTACCTCGTTCCTGGTTATGCTCCTGAGCCTGAACTTGATGGCACAGGAACTCAGAAGGGAACACATAGATTCACTGCTTCGCCACAAGCGCCAGTATTATGCAGAAAGCATTGGCGAGCTCTCAGGACCCAGGATCGACGGGGTGCTGGATGACGAAATCTGGTCCCTGGGAACATGGCAGGGCGATTTCATCCAGCAGTTTCCCCGCAGCGGCAGACCCGCCACCGAACGTTCCTATTTCAAGATCCTGTATGACCCATCCAACCTGTATGTGGCCATAGCATTGCAGGACAGCGAACCGGATGAAATTATTGACCGCCTGGGAAGACGTGATACACGTTCCGGAGATATGACCGGCTTTGCCCTGGATTCCTACTTCGACAAGCGGACTGCCTTTGAATTCAGCATGAGCGTGGCCGGTCAGAAAATGGACCTGAAACACCTGGGAGACTGGGGCTTTGATCTGAACTGGAACGCTGTGTGGGATGGAGCCACCACCCGGACCGATACCGGTTGGATCGCAGAGATCCAGCTTCCTTTCAGCCAGATCCGCTATGCCAACCAACCGGAACATGTCTGGGGATTGCATATTTACCGGGTGATTTCCCGTAAGTCGGAGGCCAGCAGCTGGGATCCCATTCCCAGGGAGGCTCCTGCCACGGTGTACCTGTTTGGAGAGTTGAAAGGAATAGAGAATATCAGAACATCCCGCCAGGTGGAATTTCTCCCCTATGCCCTGGGCTCTGTGGCAAATATGGGGAGTGCTTCCACCGCAGAACTTGACTATAATGTGGGTTTGGATGCCAAAGTGGGGATCAGCAGCGATTTTACCCTGGATCTGTCGGTTAATCCTGATTTCGGGCAGGTGGAAGCCGATCCCTCGGTATTGAACCTCACCTCTTTTGAGACATTCTTCGAAGAGAAAAGGCCATTTTTCCTGGAAGGCAACGATGTGTTCGATTTTGAATTGGACGGGGACATCCCTTACTATTCCAGAAGGATCGGGAGCATGCCGCCTTTTTCAAATCCCTATCCCGACTGGTCCCTTTCGGACATGCCGGACCGAACCACCATCCTGGGGGCAGCCAAACTCACAGGAAAAAGCAAGAATGGATTGTCCCTGGGCCTGGTCAATGGACTTACTGCCAGCGCAACAGCCATGGCAAGTAAAGAGAACGAGCCGGAAAAGGAGATCGAGGTATCCCCCCTGAGCAACTACCTGGCTTCACGGATAAAGCAGGATTTTCAGGAAGGGAACACCGTGGTGGGTGGCGTATTTAGCATGGTGCACAGGATGTTACCGGATTCCACCAGTGAAATGCTCCTTCCCTCCAGTGCCTATAGTGGTGGGCTGGACCTGCTCCAATACTGGCAGAACAAGAATTACTACCTCGAAGCCAAAACCATAGCCAGCCAGCTGAATGGCAGTCCCGAAGCGATCTTGCTGAAACAGCTTTCTCACATCCACCGCTTCCAGCGGCCCGATGCGGATCACCTGGAGGTGGATGAGGCCAGGGAAAGCCTTGGGGGACATGGTGGACTGATCAGCTTCGGGAAAAACGGCGGCCGCTGGAACTTTCAACTACAGGGACAGTACCGGAGTCCGGGGCTGAACCTGAATGATATGGGCTTTCTGCGTCAGTCTGATTTCATAGGGCAGAAGGTGGAAACATCCTATGAAAGGAACGAACCCGGGGAATGGATCAGAAGTTATCGCCTGACGGTTTTTCAGGAAGCCAACTGGAGTTTTGGCCAGGAGAATACAGGCATGCTGGCAGGGGCATCTGCCATGATCAGCAACAACAATTTATGGAGTTTTAATCTCCTCACCACCTACGATTTTTCAAGCCTTGATACCCGGGAACTCAGGGGCGGACCTTCTCTCCGGTACGATCCCCGGTTCGAGCTGGGCCTTAGGGTAAGCAGCAACTCGTCCAAGGACCTGTATGGCAATATAAGCTATGGTTATACCGCCCTTGGATTGCCCGGGTCCAACGAGCACAGCCTGATGCTCAGTTTGAATTGGGTGCCGGTAAAAAGACTCCAGATCTCCGGCCTGACCCACTTGTCCCAGCGCAAATACCATCAGCAATATGTGTCCACCATGATGGGAAATTCAGGCACTGAGTACGTGGTGGGAAACATTGACAGGCATACTGCCTCTTTTACCTTCCGCACAGAACTCTACCTGACTCCGGAAATGTCCATTCAGTATTATGGAAGTCCCTACTATTCTGTGGGGAAATACGATGCATTCCGAAGGGTGGCCAGCAGCCAGTCCGAAAACATCGACGACAGGCTGGGCATGATCAATCCCTCCTACGATCCTGTATCCAACGCCTACACCTACCTTCAAAACGGGGAGGCCTTTCAGTTCGGGAATCCCGATTTCAGTTTCATGCAGTTCCGGTCCAACCTGGTCTTCCGTTGGGAGTATAAGCTGGGATCGACCCTCTATGTGGTCTGGGCGCACGATCGCTCGGGCTGGGAATCATCCCACCATTCCATCGGGGATATTGCGGGTGATCTCTGGGGGATCAAAGGAAATCACATATTCATGATCAAAGCCAACTTCTGGTTTTCGCTGTAAGCCCAAGGCCTAGATTTTGTGGACAACCTCCACCGTATTGGTCTCCATCACCTTGAGACTGAAACTTCCCTCTTCGGTTCTTCCGGTGAATCGGATGTGTTTGACCATTTCATAAATACCTGTTTTCCCATCCTTAAAGGTAAGCTCCACAGGGATATAGTTATTGGGATCGCTGGCTGTGAGGTCGTGACGCACGCTGATCCAGCTCAGGTCGGCAAAATCGATCTCCATCAGGGTCGATCCCTGGTATACCGGAAAGTCAGAAGTGTTACAGGACGAAGAGGATGAGGTAGAAGGATTGGTAAGGGTGGTGGTCACATTCTCCAGGTCTGTGATCTTCACAGTGAACTGCTCCTGCGCATAACTCCCCCATGCAAAAGCCACTAGCAATATGGCGGTCCAAAGAATTCTCTGTTTCATGATATCTGTGTTTTAATTCCTTTCGCTATGCAAATATAAGCATTGCTTTCATGATAGCAGGCGAAAAGAAATTCTTATGCTTTTCAACAAATTGGGCTAACAACAAAGGCCTATCTGCTTTGGAAATTTCAATTTATTGCTTTTTTTTCCTGATATTGCATCTGCCAAACACAGCAGTTAGAACATTTTGCTTAAGCCCACAGAAGTAGATGAAAAACAGCTATTTCGATTTAATCGAGCAAACCTATTATTTCCCCCAGGAGGGATTTGACCTGAGGGAAGGCAGCCTGACCTTCCATGGCGTTTCGTTGAAACACCTCATTGAAAAACACGGTACGCCTTTCCGGTTTATCTATTTGCCGAAGATCGGCGATCAGATCAAGAAGGCCCGAAACCTTTTTAACCGCGCCATCAAGAAACACCAGTACCAGGGGAAGTACTATTTCTGCTATTGCACCAAATGCAACCACTTTTACCACGTGATCAAAGAGGCTCTTCGTCACAAAGTGAACCTTGAAACATCTTCGGAATTTGATATCGACCTGATCCTGAATCTGTACAAAAAAGGCAAACTGGATGCCGGGCGCCTGATCGTACACAATGGATTCAAAACGGAAGAATACCTGCGCAAGATTCTTGCCCTGCAGGAGGCCGGTTTTGTGAATTCCATTGTCATCCTGGACAGCAAGGATGAACTGGATCGTTTGCTGGATTTTAATCCCGCCCATCCCATCAAGGTAGGACTCAGGATGGCCGTCAACGAAGAAGCTCAGTCGGCCTATTACACCTCCAGGCTGGGGATCCCTCCCGGGGAGATCATCGAATTTTTCAAGAACCGCATCCGCGACAATGCAAAGGTGGAGTTGAAGATGTTGCATTTTTTTGTGGATACGGGAATCAAGGATACGCTTTATTATTGGGGAGAATTTCAAAAAGCGCTCAAGCTCTACGTGGAACTGAAAAAGGAAAGTGAAAATCTCACCTCCTTTAACCTGGGGGGGGGATTCCCCATCCGGAACCACCTGGGTTTTGAATACAGTTATGAATACATGATCAACGAGATCATCAATAACATCAAAGAAGCCTGCGTGAAGGAGCAGGTGATGGAACCCGATATTTTCACTGAGTTCGGCCGTTATACCGTGGGAGAAGCAGGGGCCATCATATTCAAGGTCCTGGAGCAAAAGCAGCAGAACGATACCGAAACCTGGTACATCATTAACAACAGCCTGATGAACACCATCCCCGATGCCTGGTCCATCCATGAAAAATTCATCCTGCTTCCTGTCAACAAGTGGGACCATGAGTACGGACGGGTGAATATCGGGGGCATCAGCTGTGATCATTCGGACTATTACAACTCCGAGGACCTGAACCAGGAAGTATTGTTGCCCAAATATTCGCCCGGCGACAAAGAGCCCCTTTACCTGGGATTCTTTCATACGGGTGCTTACCAGGATTCCATCAGCGGTTACGGCGGGATCAAGCACTGCCTGATCCCTGCCCCCAAACATGTGATCATTGACAGGGATTCTAAGGGCAACATCATCGATCATGTGTACCGGGAGGAGCAATCGGTCAGCGAGATGTTCAAAATACTGGGATACAATGGTTAAATCAAGGACATTTGCCGGAATAGAGGAAAAGTATGCGGCTTTGGACCAGGCAAAAATCCTTTTACAACCCATTCCCTATGATGGTACAAGCACCTGGGGAAAAGGGGCCGACATGGGTTTTGAGGCCTTTCTGGAAGCGGCCGCAAACATGGAATTGTACGATATTGAAACCGCCACGGAAGTATACAGACAGGGCATCCACCTCCTGGAGGAAATCTCTGAGTCCTCCTCTCCCGAAGCTGTCTACCAGACAGTGCTGCAAAAGACCCGGGAACTGCTCAAGCTTGAAAAATTCCTGACTTTCTTCGGGGGCGAGCACGCTATCAGTATAGGGATCATGGAGGCCTTCAGGGAGATCTATCCTGATCTGACCATATTGCAGTTGGATGCCCACGCCGATCTGCGTGAATCCTATTTAGGTTCCCCTTACAACCACGCCTGTGCTTTGCATGCTGCCAGCAAGCATTCCAAGCTGATCCAGGTGGGGATCCGAAGCATGGATGAGTCCGAGAAAGCACTTTTACATCCTGAACATTGCTTT
>CBDTYO010000258.1:0-6085 GCA_965364615.1 uncultured Bacteroidia bacterium | reverse complement strand
GACCGCTGGAGATGTGGATGAGGCAGTCAGGCTCATGAAGCAGGAAAAGCCACACCTGGTGCTGCTGGATATTCAGATGCCCGGCAAGGACGGATTTCAATTCATTGAGCAAATGCAGGGTTCGGAGCATGAGCCCGGCGTGATATTTGTCACAGCCTATGAGCACTATGCCATCCAGGCCATACGCAATTCGGTGTTTGATTATATCCTGAAACCGGTTCATCAGGAGGAGCTCGATGGAGCCATATTGCGGTTCAGAACACGGACCAAAAAAGTCCAAAAGCAAGAGCTTCAGCAGCTCATCGATACCTTGAGAAGCAACGGACCTTCCAAGGTCAAGCTGAATACACGGGCTGGCTATATGTTGATAAATCCTGACGAGGTGGTTTTTTGTGAAGCGGATGGCAACTACACCCACATTCAGCTCACCAGCGGTACCCGTGAAACCACTACCCAGAACCTTGGCAGCATCGAAGAACTGCTGGAGGGAAGTACTTTTTTCAGGGCCAGCCGCTCTTACCTGTTGAACCTCAAGTATTTATCTAAAGTGGATCGAAAAAATAACCATTGTCTGCTTGCCTACCCTGGCGACCACTGCACCATCAGGATCCCGGCCCAAAAAATAAAGATGCTGGAATCGATCTTCACCCGATAAAGGCTTTATCCGTCAAAACAAAGGATTCACAACCCAGGATCCCCTTTTCACACAATAAGTCTGCTTTCTCTTTACTTTCCCCTTTCAGTCCTATAATTTAGACAATTCAATGAGCAACGCTAACCACCCATACACCCACTGAACCATGGTAGAAGTATTTAACCTAGAAGGCATGCCCGTCTACAAACTGCGATCAGAGGATAAAGAGAATTTTACCATCTCTGATCTGGAAGGAAAGGGACTGCCTTGCGGCATCTATTTTGTAAGAATCAAGAAGGCCAAGGGCATTGAGACGGCCAAGCTGCTCATCTGTTAGATGATTTCCATGGCCTGATCCACTTTTTCCGGCAGCAGGACAAAATCCATCAGTCCTGCAATTTCATTGACATACCTGAAATTCAGCCCTTTTGTATAAATCTCGTTGATCTCCTCCACATCTTTCCTGTTCTCGGCAGAGATCGCAATATCGGTGATCCCGGCACGTTTGGCGGCCAGGATTTTCTCTTTGATACCACCCACAGGCAGCACCTTGCCCCTCAATGTGATCTCTCCGGTCATGGCCGTATTTTCTCTGACCTTTCGCTGGGTGAAAGCAGAGGTGATGGAGGTCATCATGGCCACACCGGCCGATGGACCATCTTTCGGGATGGCTCCTTCCGGCACATGAACATGTACATTGTACCGCTTAAATACCTCTGGATCCATGGAAAACCTGGATGCATGCGATTTCAGGTACTCCAGCGCCAGAACGGCCGATTCCTTCATGACATCCCCCAGATTACCAGTCAGGGTGAGCTTGCCTTCTCCCTGGCTCAGGGAAGTTTCTACAAATAGAATCTCACCCCCGGTGGCGGTCCAGGCAAGCCCGGTCACCACACCGGCATGGGTGTTCCCGTCATATTTTTCACGCAGGTACCTGGGAGGACCCAGGATTTCGGTGGCCGCGTTTTTGCTGAGCTTTTTGTCATAGCTGTCCTCAAAGGCGATGTACTTGGCCACCACCCTGACCAGTTTTGCTATCTGTTTATCCAGCTGCCTCACTCCCGATTCCCGGGTGTAGCTTTCAATGATGTATTCGAGGACGGGGGCAGGGATGGAAATCTGATTCTTGCTGAGACCGTGATTTTCTATTTGTTTGGGGATCAGGTGCCTTTTGGCAATCTGAATCTTCTCTTCCACAATATAGCCAGAAAGGTTGATGATCTCCATGCGGTCCAGGAGGGCCGGATTGATGCCTGCTGTGGTATTGGCAGTGGCAATAAACATCACATGGCTCAGGTCAAAATCCAGTTCCAGGAAGTTGTCGTGGAAAGCGGCATTTTGTTCAGGATCAAGAACTTCCAGAAGGGCCGACTCAGGATTCCCCTGGGCGCTTCTGCCCACCTTGTCAATCTCATCAAGCACAAACACCGGATTGGAAGACTTCACTTTCTTCAGGTTTTGGATCACCCTGCCCGGCATGGCCCCAATGTAAGTTTTCCGGTGGCCCCTGATTTCCGCTTCATCGTGGAGCCCGCCCAGTGACATTCTGACATATTTCCTGTTTAGCGCCTCAGCAATGGATTTGCCCAAAGAGGTCTTGCCTACGCCTGGAGGTCCCACCAGGCATAAAATGGGGGATTTCAGATCGCCCTTTAGTTTTAACACTGCCAGGTGCTCCAGGATCCTGTCCTTGATATTTTCCAGGCCGAAGTGGTCCTTGTCCAGAATGCGGCTGGCACGTTTCAGGTTGAAATTGTCCCGCGTAAATTCATTCCAGGGCAGCTCCACCAGCGTCTGGATGTAGTTGATCTGTACAGAGTATTCACCGGTGGCCGGATTCAGCCTCGACAGCTTGTCGAGTTCTTTTTCAAAGGCGGCAGCCACCTCCTTGCTCCATTTCTTCTTCTTGGCTTTCTCCCTGAATTCAATCACTTCCTGGTCCTGTGGCGAGCCCCCCAGTTCGTCCTGAATGGTTTTCATCTGCTGATGTAACAGGAATTCCCTCTGCTGCTGGTCCAGATCACTTTTGACCTTGGTCTGGATGTCGTTTTTCAGCTCCAGCATTTGCACTTCCTTGGAGAGGCTTTCCAGCAGGCTGAAGCCCCGCTTTGCCACACTGTCTGTCTCCAGCAGCTCCTGTTTTTGTTTCAGGGACAGTTCGCTGTTGGAGGCAAGGAAGTTCACCAGGAAGGAGGGACTCTCGATGTTCTTGACGGCAAAGGTGGCTTCTGTAGGGATGTTCGAAGAGAGCCTGATGATTTTGATCGACAGCTCTTTCAGTGCAGCAGCCACGGCTTTGGCCTCCCCGGCAGGTTCATCTTCCTCGTCCTCCAGCGGGGTAATTTTGGCTACGTGATAAGGCTTCTCGGTGAGCAGGTCCTCCAGCGCGAAACGTTTTCTTCCCTGGATGATCACCGAAGTGGAGCCATCGGGCATCTCCAGGATCTTCAATATCTGGGCCACGGTCCCTACCTGATAGAGATCTTCGAATTCCGGATCCTCAATGCTGCCATCCTTTTGTGCAACGGCTCCCAAAATCTTATTTTTCTTGTAGACCTCCTGCACCAGCCTGAGGGATTTTTCTCTTCCCACGGTGATGGGGATGACCACGCCGGGGTAAAGAACCGTATTGCGCAAAGGCAGGATGGGCAATACGTCCGGTATATTCATCTTCTTCAGATCCTCTTCTTCCTCTTCAGAGAGCAGGGGAATATATTCTGTCTCCTCATCCATGGGGATCATTAAGTGCTCCATGTTGTTTATAAAACTATCCATGATACTATCCTTCTCAATCTTTTCGGTCAATCTGTCAGTTCTGCCGGGGCAGAAATGGTTCCACCCATAGGACAATAAATGTGCCAAGAATGGTGCATGTCGTCCATGCTGCTAAATATATCGGATCGTCACCTCCTTGAGGAATTTCTCCTCCAGGATCCTCGCCATTCGTTTTACTACTGTCCGCCTGATCTCCAGGTCAATGGGAAGGTTAGGATCCTGGTGTGCCACATTGACCCTGGTCCCGATGATGATGTGTATTTCGTCACTCTGATGCAAGAGTTTTACTATCCGGTCGGCCGGACCCTTGCCCAGGGCATAGGAGGGTGCAAAATCCTTCAGAATACGCGTTACCTTGGTGATGGTAAGTATTCCCTCGGTTACCAGGTCCATGCCTTCCATGTGCGAAACGGGAGGCAGTTCCGGATCCTCAAAGATCAGGCTGTCCTCGATCTCCAGTCCCAGCTCCCGGGCAATGATGTCGGCTGTAGTGGCCCCGCAAAGCACTTTTTTGCCCTTGAATTCTTTGACGGCTTTGCCCAATTTCTTATCGTTCTCTTCCTCATAGGGCGGACCGGTGACCAGCAAGAGTTTGCGGGGACGGCGAAAATAGATGCTGGCACAGGAGGTGTCGTCCATGGAAACAAAACCATCGTTGGAGTGGGCCATGTTTACCATCTTTGAGGCCAGTTTGGAAGCAGAAATGTTGGGATTGTTCTGAACCAGTTTGATGGAGTATTCCTGCATGTTGTCCCTTCCCCAACCCAAGGGATATTTATCCGTTCCCAGCCCCGATTGTGCGATGCCATCGCTGCAGAAAATTATCCGGTCCTCTTTCCTGGGTTCGAACTGGCAGGTGGATATCTCCTTTCCTGCATTCTTCTCACTGCTGAGCAACAGGCTGTTCCATCCCGGATCAAAGGGTTTGTTGTCGCGAAGCACAATGGTCTGTGGATTGTCGAATTCCAAAATGTTGACCGGACCATCGTGCTCTATATCCACAATGGTGAAGGTGGAGTAGCTCATGTGCCGTTCGCTGCAGACTGGCAGGGTATTCATGATAATGTCCGCGATTTTTTCCACCTCCTTGTGCTCCATGGTGAAATTCACGGCCAGGGTGGCTGTGAGGGTGGCCAGCACATTCGCCTTGACCCCGTGCCCCATGCCATCAGACAAGACAACGATGGTGCGGTTTTCCTCCTTCACTTTCCGGCTGATGAACACGTCTCCGCAGATGCGCTCTTTGCCATAGTTTCGCTGATCACAGGCCACCTCTATATAGAATTTCCCACTCATGTATCCTTCGGGTCCTGCTTGAGATTGTAGCTTTCGATGATTGAATTCAACATTCTTTCGGTCTCAGCAGCCCCTTCTCCCATGATGAACCCGATCTGCTGGGCCAGGGACAGGTTTTTATCAATGACCTCAGATAGCCGCTTCAATACTTCCTCCTTCTGCACCTCCGGCGCTGACATGTCCCTGATCACAGCGCCCACAATCTTTTGTTTTTCAATGACAAATACACTCACATTCAAGACCTTGCCTTCGTGCTTCAGATCCCTGTTGGTGATGGATTCGTTGTGTGTCAGCACATAGGTAAAGAGGTTGTAAAAATTGTAGGGCAACAATGTCTTCAGGTCTGCCCCGGCCAGTCCGGGGACCACCTCATTGATCTCCCTGGCATCTTCACCCAGCAAATCGATGAAACTGTCATTGGTTTGGAGGATTTTCAGTTGGGCATCACAAATGACCACCATGGACGGGAGTTTGTGCAGCATGCGGCGGACAATTTCCGTGGCTTCTCTGGCTGCCTCTTTTTCCTTTTGGGCCAGTCGTTCCGATTTCTTTAAATCTTCCTGGGCCTGAGCCAGCTTTTCGTTGCTGATCTTCAGCGACTGAATGTGTTCCTGCCTGTGCCGGCTGGCATACGTGTTGCACATCTCAGGAATGGCCAGTCCCTGCCAAATGGCAATGGCAAATTCTGTGCAACTGGCGTATCCGCAGCCCCCGCATCCTACTTCGGAGGATTCCAATTGATCCAGGTCCTTCAGGATCTTTTTCAATTGGCTCTCCGAAGGCGTGGGGAGCGACTGATCGTCTGTTTTCAGGGTCCGGCCCAGATCGAGGGAAGCAAATTCGTCCAGGCTTTTTTCCCATGCCTTGGTATCCAGGGTTTTAAATCTTTTTTCCACGTAGCTGGTGAGCTGGCTGCGTCTCAGGATCCTTTTTCCTCCGAGGCTGGTTCCCCTGCCCATCAGAAACTCTTTGTAAAAGAGGTTGAAATGTTTTTTAATGGTCCCGATATTCTCTTCAAACTCCTTGATGGCATCGATCATGCCTTCCCCTTCCACCGTGATCACAGGCGAAAGGTGAATCTCTTCTTCCAGTCCCGCCGCCTGAATGATGCCTTTGGCCACGGGAAAATAATTACCCTTGTAACCCAGGGGAGCATCAAAGTCACTGTATTCCAGATCGGTCTCGTGGATCCCGGATTCCTTGAAAAGTTCGCGCAATTCCACAAAGGTGATGGCCAGGTCGATCCGGCTGTCCCCTTCGAATTGCCTGATTTCATCTTTGCTGGCTATGAGGGGACTGATGTGGACAAGCACCATATCCCCGTCGCCCAGGCGGCGGGCCACCTGAGCAGTGGCTGCCACAGGAGGCAGAATGGGT